>NZ_JBIURS010000001.1:619169-842005 GCF_044740965.1 Streptomyces sp. NPDC088252
GCACGCCACGCGCGGGCCCGGGGGCCGGGGCCCCGGGGGCCCCCGGTCGCCCACCTCCACCACCCCCCCGCCGGGGGGGGCCCCCCCCCCCCGGGGGGGGGGCCCCCCCGGGGGGGGGGCCCCCCCGCCTCGTTTTGTTCTGGGGAAAAGCGTTGTTCGGCGTTGTGCCTTTTCTTCGCCCTCCCGTGCAGTTCAATACGCAAAGTTCGTTCAATACGCAAAGACATGGGTCGGTATCGGACCGGGGTGCGGTCCATGGATCCCCATCCACGGACCGCACCCGGCTTACCCCCGCCGGGCACGGAGCCGCACCGTCGCCGACCGCCGCCGAACGAGCAAAACCCCCCACGGCCTTCACTCGCTCTTCCGGTGGCTCCGGATTCGCACCCGGCGTCGTACAGCTTTTCGGGTGATGGCACCCGCGGGCGAGGCGTTTCACCTCTGGCCGAAACCCCGTGGTGACGTGCTGTTATGGGTCGCATACCCTGGGGTGGGGGTAATTGCAGGTGCAACAGGTGGGGGTTCGGTGCTGCGTATCCACATGTCCGGGGTGGACCTTTCCAAGGTGCGGATGGCCACCCGGCCGGATGCGCTGTGGGAAACCATTCTGAGTTTCCACCGGCTGAGGGACCGGCGCGGTTCCAAGGTGTTCGGGGAATGGCGTAAGGAAACCCGGCCCCGGTTGGATGGTGAAGTACACCCGTTGGCCGCCGTGATTCCACCGCGCGGCTATTTCCCTGACTTTCTGACGCCTTCTCAGGAAACCGCCGAGCCGTACGGCATCGACGCCGGAATGGCGGCGCTGCGCGACACCCCGCCCCGGCGGATCCGCGCCGAACTCGCCCTCCTGAGTGCCGAACGGCGCGAGGCGGGCCGCGTCCCCCACCGGCGCGTCGGGTCGCTCGACCGGCTCATCGGCGCCCTGCGCAGCTACCACCGTGCCGCGATCGAACCGTACTGGCCACACATCCAGGCCAGCGTCGAGGCCGACCGTGCCGTGCGCGGTCGCGCACTCCTGGACGGCGGGGCGGAAGAACTGCTCGCCTCCCTCCCGCCCACGATCCGCTGGCGGGCCCCCGTGCTGGAGGCCGACTACCCCGTCGACCGCGAACTCCACCTCGACGGCCGGGGGCTGCTGCTCCAGCCGTCCTTCTTCTGCCGGGTCACCCCGGTCGTCCTCCGCGACCCGCGGCTCCCACCGGTCCTGGTCTACCCGGTCACCCACTCGCGCGCCCCGGTCTTCGCGGAACCGGGGCCCTGGCTCGGCCGGCTCCTCGGCCATACCCGCTCCACGGTCCTGAGCGCCATCGGCAACGGCTGCACGACCAGCGAACTCGCCCGCCGCGCCGGAGTCTCCCTCGCCTCGGCGAGCCAGCACGCCTGCGTGCTGCGCGAGGCCGGCCTGATCCACACGCTGCGGCACGGCAGCTCGGTCCTGCATACGCTGACCCCGCTGGGCGGATCGCTGCTCCGGGGCGGCGCGCCGCTCGCCATGTCCTGAATCCGGGGGCGGAAAATTTCTTCGTCGGCACCGATGAGTTCCGTGCCGCCCCGTCGTCCACCTGTCGTAAATCGTTCGAACACCAGAGAGAACGGAACGGCCATGCCTCAGATGATCTTCGTGAACCTGCCGGTCAAGAACCTCGAGACGACCAAGGCCTTCTTCGGCAAGCTCGGCTTCTCGTGCAACCCGCAGTTCAGCGACGAGAACACCGCGTGTCTCGTCATCAGCGACACCATCTTCGCCATGCTCCTCACCGAACCCCGCTTCAAGGAGTTCACCAAGAAGGAGATCGCCGACTCCTCGAAGTCCACCGAGGTGATCCTCGCGCTGAGCGCGGAGAGCCGCGAGAAGGTGGACGAGCTGGTCGACACCGCCCTGGCCTCCGGAGGATCGCCCGCCAACGAGGCGATCGACTTCGGTCACATGTACGGCCGTTCCTTCCAGGACCCGGACCACCACATCTGGGAGGTCATGTGGATGGACCCCGCGGCCGTCGAGGGACAGCAGGCCTGAGGTCGACGGCGGGTGGCCCGGTCTCAGGACTCGAGGCCCGGATACGTCACCCCCGTGAGCTGCTCGGACGCCACCCAGAGCCGCTCGCTCGCCACATCGTCGAGCGTCCAGCCCGCTCGCCACGACGGGGCGGGCGCACCGCGCCAGCCCAGCAGCCTCGGCCCGGTGAACGAGTCGGGGCGCACGCCGGGCGCGGTGGCCGCGTACAGGGTGGGCAGCGCTCCGGACGACGCAGGCTGGGCGATGATCCGGTTGCCGAGCTCGAACACCCGTTCCGCCGCCTTGCGCCTCTCCATCCGGACGCCCGCCGTCTGCAGATTGGTCGCCGCGTATCCGGGGTGCGCCGCAGCGGCCACCACCCCGGAACCGGCCGCCGAAAGCCGCCGTGCCAGCTCGTGGACGAAGAGCAGATTGGCGGTCTTCGAACGGCCGTAGGCGATCCAGCGGCGGTAGTTCCGCTCGCTGTTGAGGTCCCCGATATCGATGTCGGACAGGGCGTGCATCCCGCTGGAGACGCTCACCACACGCGCCCCCGGGGTGTCGAGGAGCTTCGGCAGCAGCAGCCCGGTGAGGGCGAAGTGCCCGAGATGGTTGACGCCGAACTGCCTCTCGAAGCCGTCGGCCGTCCTCCCGTACGGCAGCGCCATCACGCCCGCGTTGTTGATCAGCAGATCGATCCGGCCGGGCGCGCGGACCGCGGCGAACTCGCGTACGGAATCCAGATCGGCCAGATCGAGCGGTACGAACTCCACGTCGGCGCCGGTCACGGCCGTCCGGATCCGGGACTCGGCCTCCTTGCCGCGCGTCTCGTCACGGCAGGCGAGCAGCACGCGCGCGCCGCACCGGGCCAGCTCCCGTGCCGTGATCAGCCCGATCCCGCTGTTGGCTCCGGTGACCACGGCGGTACGGCCGCTCTGGTCGGGGATGTCGCTCGCGTTCCAGCCCTGGCTCATGGACCCCAGCGTACGACCGGGGCGCGCGGGGAGAACGGGCCGGTCGGGTCCCGAACGCGGGCCCCGTTGCGACGAGGGGGGAGGCCCGGCAACCTCAGAGTTGGCTCAACTTTCCCGCGATCCGGCCAAAGCGGTTGGACGGGGCACCTACCTCGTCCTTAGGGTCGCGATCATGCCCGACATAGCACTCACCACACTGGTTGTCCTCTGCCTCGCCGCAGCCGCGGCGGGCTGGATCGACGCGGTGGTCGGCGGCGGCGGACTGCTCCTGCTGCCCGCTCTGCTGCTGGGCCTGCCGCACGTCCCGGCCGCGCACGTCCTCGGCACGAACAAGGCGGTCGCGATCGTCGGTACGTCGGGCGCCGCCGTGACGTACGTGCGCAAGGCGCCGGTGAAGGTCGGGACGGCCCTGCGGATCGGGCTCGCGGCGCTGGCCGGATCGATGACCGGCGCGTTCTTCGCGGCCGGGATCAGCAGCGCGGTGCTGCGCCCCGTGATCATGGTGGTGCTGCTGGCGGTCGCGGCGTTCGTGATGCTGAGGCCCTCGTTCGGCACGGCGACGGACGAGGGGGGCCGGCGCGAGGTCACCCGGGCCCGCACCGTGACCGCGATCGTGCTGGTCGGCGGCGGCATCGGGCTCTACGACGGGCTGTTCGGCCCCGGTACCGGCACGTTTCTGGTGCTCGCGCTGACCGCGGTGCTCCATCTCGACCTGGTGACGGCGTCCGCCACCGCCAAGATCGTCAACGTGTGCACCAATGGTGGGGCGCTGGCGATGTTCGCCTACCAGGGCAGTGTGCTCTGGCAACTGGCCGCGCTGATGGCGGTGTTCAACCTGGCCGGCGGACTGATCGGGGCGCGGATGGCGCTCAGGAAGGGCAGCGGGTTCGTCCGCGGGGTCCTGCTGGTCGTGGTGTTCTCGCTGGTCGCGAAGCTGGCCTTCGACCAGTGGACGGCATGAGCGACCGGCCCCGGAAGGCAGGGGTCACCGCACCTCGGTGAGGTGCGCGTACGCCACCACATTGCCCTCGTAACCCGTCGTCTTCGAGAAACCGCCGCCGCAGGTGATCAGTCGCAGCGAGGCGTAGGGCGAGGCTCCGTACACGCGTTCGTCGGGGAAGTTCCGGCTCTGGTAGACCTCGATCGCGTCGAGTGAGAAGACGGCGGTACGCCCGTCCTGCCGGACCACCTCGACCCTGCTGCCCTTCTGCAGGGCGCCCAGGTCGTAGAAGACCGATCGCCCCCGCGCGTTGTCGACATGACCGGCGACGATCGCGCTGCCCTTGGAGCCGGGCGGAGTGCCGCCCCCGTACCAGCCGACGACATTGCGGTTTCCGGCCGGCGGTACGTCGAGACTGCCGTCGGCACCGAGCCCCAGCCGCATCATCGGGGCGTCCACCCGGATGCTCGGGATGCGCAGGCGCACGGGCACCGACGGCCCCAGCGGTTCGGCGACCGGGGACCCAGGCTGCGGCCCCGGGCCGCCGGCGAAGGCCTGCGCGGAGGTCGGCTGGGGCGGGATCGGCCGGGCGTCGGCGCCGTGGCGGATCAGCCAGACACCGGCCAGGGCCGCGATGACCAGCAGCCAGCTCTCGGCCTTCTGGGACACGGTCGTCCTCCGGGTGACGGGGTGGAAACGGTACGGGTTCGGGAACGGTCCCGTCCCGGTGGCCGCGCGGCCACCGGGACGGATTCCAGGCGGTACGGAGGCGTGAATCCGTCCCCGTCAGCCGGCTTCCTGCGTGCCGCTCGCCCGGCGACGCAGGAGCCAGGCTCCGCCGACGACGGTCGCGGCGAGTACGCCGGCGCCCGCCGTGATCTGGGAGGTGTCGGGCCGGACACTGCCGCCGACACCTGTTCTGACGCGCCCGCTGGGGGCGTTGGGCACGGACGAATCGCCCTGTCCGGACGAGCTGTCGCGTCCGGAGGAATCCCGTCCCGCGCTGGCGCGTCCGGAGTTGTCGCGTCCGGAGTCGTCCCGTCCTGATGACGAGTCGTTGCGCCCGGACGAACTGTCGTTTCCTGACGACGAGTTGTTGCGTCCCGACGAACTGTCGTGCCGGCCCGAGCCCCCGTCCTCGGACTGGTTGCGATCCCCGCTCCCACGCTCGTTCGAGCCCTCCCTGGAGGGGGTTCTGAGCCCGGAGAAGGCGTTGAGTCCGCCGGCGGAGTCGAGGAGCGAGGGGACGTTGAGGCCGAAGGGGGAGTTGAGCCCGGATCCGGACGAGTTGTTCGCTCCGTCCCCGTCGCGGCCGTGCCCCTCCTGGTCGCCGTTGGCCCGCGGCGCGCCCGCCGCGCTGATCCGCGGGGTGCCGGTATCGGCGGCGTACGCGGGCGGCCCCGCGGAGAAGAGGCCGAGCGTGGCTATGGTGACCGCGGAAGCGGCGATACCGGTCACTGGGCGAGCAGGACGCATGGGGGTTCCTCCGGCAACTGCGCGAGTAGGTGTGTCCTGACTCCGAGCTAACGGGCGGCCCGCCCTCCACGCCTGTTGACACCAAGTCAGCTTTCACCCGAACGGCCCGGCGCGGCATCCTTGCCAAGCGGTATGTGTGCAGGTCACGGCGGTGATCGAAGTGCGGATGACCGGTCCTTTACCGACCGGTGCCGATCGGGTGACGCCCTCCGGGAGGAAAGTGGCGCACATCACACGCATGACTTTGCGAGTGTCGGGCACACGTCTGACACCCCCCACGGGACGGTGCACCGGGCCGCTCCCGGCCGCCGCCCTCACCGGACCCACCCCCCCCTGGGTCCGGTGAGGGCGTTCCGCGTCGGGAGTCCGGGGCGCTGCGTCCGGGCCGACGCGACTGCGGACCGGCCGACGGCGGGCGGATGTGTGAGCCGGCAGGTGTCAGATCGTGTCCCACGGCGTGCCGTCGTAGGCCTGCCCGATCCGCTTCATCAGCTCCTCGTCCACCGTGAGCGCGATGTCGTCGATCCGGCGGACCGGCGCGATGCCCTGCGAGTTGGTGAGGAACGCCGACCGGAAGGCCCCGATCCCGTCCAGTGCCACCCGGCGACGTACGGACTCCACCCCCACACCGGGCAGCTCCTGTTCCAGCAGTGCCATGGTGATGCCGCGCAGGCAGGGAGCTTCCGGCCAGACGACCGAAGTGCCGTCCCAGAAGCCGATGTTGGTGATCGCCCCCTCCGTCACCGCACCGTCCGGCGCGGTCAGCAGGGCCTCGTCGAAACCGGCTCGGGCGGCGAGCGCCGCGTAGTACGTCTGGCCGAACTCGCCGGGACGCTTGATGTGCGGCACGGTCCGGGCGTAGGGGACGGACATCAGGTCGTGCGGTTCGGCGGACTTCCGGGCCGGCCCGCGCACCGTGACCATGACGGTGGTCTCCGCGTCGCCCGGCGGCAGGTAGCCGTACACCCGGGTCGAGGCGTCCCGTACCCCCGCACCGTCCAGTGCGTGCCGGATCAGCTCGCGCACGCGCTCCCCGTCCAGGGCGCGCTCGAACAGCTCCCGGTTGGCGGAGTCCAGCCGGGCCAGATGCAGGGCGAGGCCGCGCACCTTTCCGTCCCTGACCTGCATGGCCGTGAAATGGCCGTAGTTGAGGAAGGCGGGAATCCGCAGATCCGCCTCGGTGGCCGGGTGCCCGTTGAACTCCGCGTACGGGAAGGGTGCGGGAGGGGGAGTCGTCATGCGGTCCACGGTATGCCGCGGGGCGCGACGGCGGACGTCGATGGACGCGGCTTGACCTCAACCATGGTTGACATACGAGCCTCTCCGCATGGACCTCACCACAGCACCCTCATCCGTTGCGGCCTCCACCGCCTCCACCGCGCCCCTGAAGGTCGCGGTCATTCTCGCCAGCAATCGTGAAGGACGGTTCGCCCCCGTCGTCTCCGACTGGTTCCTCTCGCACGCCACCCGTCGGCCCGGCATCGAGACCGACCTGATCGACGTCGCGGAGCTCGACCTCCCGATCGCCCTCTCCTACCGTCCCGACGCCGACGCGCGGGCGCGACTGGCCGCCGTGTCCTCCAGGCTGGCGGCGGCCGACGCCTACGTCGTCATCACCCCCGAGTACAACCACTCGTACCCGGCCCCGCTGAAGAACCTCATCGACTGGCACCACGCCGAGTGGCAGGCCAAGCCCGTGGCCTTCGTCTCGTACGGCGGAGTCTCCGGCGGTCTGCGCGCGGTCGAGCACCTGAGGCAGGTCTTCGCGGAACTGCACGGCGTCGGCATCCGCGAAACCGTGTCGTTCCACAACGCGGGCGCCCTGTTCGACGAGGAGGGCAGGCCCAAGGACCCCTCGGGCTGCGACGCGGCGGCCCGGACGCTGCTCGACCAGCTCGACTGGTGGGGGCGCGCGCTGTGTGACGCCAAGGCCGTCCGTCCGTACGGCGTCTGACCGCCGGACACTGCGCCGCGCCGTTGTCCCCCCGACAATCGACGAGGGGTGCGAGGACACCCGTAACCGACAAAGAGGAGCCCGAAGGTGACGACGCCGGCATGGCTGACCGTACTGACCACGACGGACAGCGAGGAGAAGGCCCATGCGCTGGCGCAGGGCGCGGTGGAGGCGCGGCTCGCCGCCTGTGTACAGATCTCCGCGCCCGTCACCTCGGTCTACCGCTGGCAGAACGCCATCGAGACCACCGAGGAGTGGCAGCTGCTGCTCAAGACGACGGCGGAGCGGTACGACGAACTGGAGGCCCATCTCCTGGCGGCGCACGACTACGGGACACCGGAGGTCGTCGCGGTCCCGGTGGTACGGGGCAGCGCCCGCTACCTCGACTGGGTCTCCTCCGAGACCACCTCGGACGCCCCTCTCTAGCGTGCTGCGGCCGGAAAGGTGTGCCGGGAAGCTCGCGGCGTCCGGTGCGGTGCGTCGCAAGGCGGAGGAACGCCCTCGTGCTGGACGCGCACTCGGGTATGCGACAACGCGGCGAGGTGCCGTGACGGGCCTCGCGAGCCGGTGAACGTTTCCGGTCACAGCACGAGAGTGGACGGTCGCGCCGGGCCGTCCCCCTACCGCTCGTCCGCGGCCAGGGCCTCCCCGATGCCGGGCTCCTTCGGGCCCAGGAAGTGCGGGTCGCGCTTGAACGTGGATTCCAGCACCGCCTTCCCCGCCGCGAACATCTCCCGTGTTCCGCCGTAGTACCAGGTCGCATCGTGTACGGCGTCGACGCCGACGCCGTACGCGTCGATCCCGGCGCTCCGGCACAGCGCGATCGCACGCCGGATGTGGAACCCCTGGCTCACCAGTACGGCGCGGTCGACCCCGAAGATCTTCTTGGCGCGGACGCACGAGTCCCAGGTGTCGAACCCGGCGAAGTCGCTCACGATGCGCCTGTCCGGCACGCCGTGCGCCTTCAGATACGTACGCATGGCGTCGGGCTCGTCGTACTCCTTCCGGCTGTTGTCACCGGTCACGAGCACGACCTTCACCTTTCCGTCCCGGTACAGCTCGGCGGCGGTGTTCAGCCGGTTCGCCAGATACGGCGACGGCTTGCCGTGCCAGAGCCCGGCTCCGAACACCACGGCGACCTGCTGCGCGGGCGCGTCCGCGGTCGTTCTGACCCGGGCGTCGGCGACGGAGTACAACCAGGTCGCGGGCGTCAGCGCCGCCACACAGGCGACCATCACCCCCTGTACGAGGCGCCGCTGCCCGCGCCGCGTCCGCGGCCACCGCGGCCGGAGCCGCCCGAGCCGCGCCGCCCGTCCCGGCTGCTTCTCCTCCATGGGTGCCCCCCTGCTCGTGCCGTGTGGTCCCACATGATCGGACGACCGACGAGGAGAAAGGGTTCTCCATCTCCCGGTTTCATTTATTTCGTTACGGCCTGATCCACTTGCCATCGCGCACCAGGCCGTTACCGTTTCCGATCCGAGCCGCGGACACGCCGGGGATCGACCGGCTCCTCGGCGGCGCGGCCCGGTCCCCACCCCGGGGCCGGTCCGCCGGATGATGACCGAAGCCGCGACGGCCGAGTGGTTCCCGCCGGGCCGCCCGGCGCGCATCCGCCTGAGCCGCGCAGTCAGCCAGGACGTTTAATGTCGAACCCATGGACGGCATGGACGGCACGCAGGACGCACAAGGCGCAGACGACACACAGTGCACACAGGACATGGACTGCGCGCATGGCACACAGTGCGCGCACGGCACACAGGACCACGGTTCGGCCCCCTACCGCGCGGCCGACGCCGAACGCTGGGACACCGAGCCGGACAAGCGGCCCGGCCGTACCGCGTTCCAGCGCGACCGCGCCCGTGTGCTGCACTCCGCCGCACTGCGTCGGCTCGCGGGCAAGACCCAGGTCGTCACCCCCGGTACCCGCAGCCACGCCTGGGACGCCAGCCCGCGGACCCGGCTCACCCACTCCCTGGAATGCGCCCAGGTCGGCCGCGAACTCGGGGCGGCGCTCGGCTGCGACCCCGATCTGGTCGAGACGGCCTGCCTGGCCCACGACCTCGGCCACCCGCCGTTCGGGCACAACGGGGAGCAGGCGCTCAACGACTTCGCGTCGGACTGCGGGGGCTTCGAGGGCAACGCGCAGTCGCTGCGCCTGCTGACCCGGCTCGAACCGAAGCGTTTCGTCCCCGACACCCGGACCGGTGAGCTGGTCAGCGTCGGACTCAATCTGACCCGTGCCGCCCTGGACGCCGCCACCAAGTACCCGTGGCCGCGCGGCGGTCACCCCTTCGACGCGGGCTCCCCGAAATTCGGGGTGTACGAGGACGACCTGCCCGTCTTCGAGTGGGCCCGCAGGGGTGCCCCGAAGGACCGCAAGTGCTTCGAGGCCCAGGTCATGGACTGGTCCGACGACGTCGCGTACTCGGTGCACGACTTCGAGGACGGGCTGCACGCCGGGCACATCGATCCCAACTGCCTCTACTCCGAGCCCGAGCGGAACGCGATCTGGGCGGTCGCCATCGGACGCTACGTCCCGGCGGACACCGATCCCGAGGAGCTGGCCGACGCCCTCGACCGGCTCATCGGCCAGGAGTGGTGGCCGGACAACTACGACGGTTCGGCGGTCGCCCAGGCCCGGCTGAAGGACGCGACGAGCCAGCTGATCGGGCGGTTCTGCCTGGCGGCCGAGAGCGCCACCCGGCAGGCTCACGGGACGGGCCGGCTCGGCCGGTACGCGGCCGAGCTCGTCGTGCCCCGCGAGGCACGCAACGAGTGCGCCGTGCTCAAGGCGGTCGCCGACCGCTACGTCATGCAGCGCGCCGAACAGGAGGCCATCCGCGCCGATCAGCGGATCGTCATCGCGGAACTGGCCGCCGCGCTGACCGCACGCGCCCCGGAGGGACTGGAACCGCAGTTCCGGGCGCTGTTCGACGCCGCCGACGACGACCGGGCCCGCAAGCGGGTCCTCGTCGACCAGATCGCCGCCCTGACCGACGCCTCGGCACGCTCCCTGCACGCCTCGCTCACCGGAGCCCGCCGCTGACCGGCCGAAGCCCCGCCCCGGCGGACGGCCCGGCCCCCTCGGCACCGTCGGGCGTCCCCGCGCTCGGGGGCACCCGGCGCGGGAGGCCCGTTTCCACCGCCGCGCGGCTTCGTCCACGACCCCGTCCGCGAGCCGCGCGGACTTGCCTGTGACCACTGGGTGTGACCTGATCGGTGTACACCCTCTTTCGCCATCACGCTGCGTGCGGGACGCTCGCAGTCGGGCCCCGCGCAGCAAGCACCGAGGAGGCAACAAGTGGTCGACGCACATCGGACGTTCGTCATCGTCGGCGGAGGACTGGCAGGAGCCAAGGCGGCCGAGACGCTCCGGACGGAGGGTTTCAGCGGCCGGGTGATCCTCCTCGGCGATGAACGCGATCATCCGTACGAACGGCCGCCGCTCTCCAAGGGCTATCTGTGCGGCAAGGAGGAGCGGGACAGCGTCTTCGTCCACGAGACCGCCTGGTACGCGGGCGCCGACATCGAGCTCCACCTGGGCCAGCCCGTCACCGCCCTCGACCGGCATGCCCGCTCCGTACAGCTCGGCGACGGCACCGTGGTCCACTACGACAAACTGCTGCTCGCCACCGGGGCCGAGCCGCGCCGCCTGCCCATTCCGGGTACGGACCTGGCCGGTGTCCACCATCTGCGCCGACTGGCCCACGCCGACCGGCTGCGCAACGTACTGACCACCCTCGGCCGCGACAACGGCCATCTCGTGATCGCCGGGGCGGGCTGGATCGGCCTGGAGGTCGCGGCGGCGGCGCGCGGGTACGGCGCCGAGGTCACCGTCGTCGATCCGGAGACGACCCCGTTGCATCATGTCCTCGGCCCCGAGCTCGGCCAGATCTTCACCGATCTGCACACCGACCACGGGGTGCGCTTCCACTTCGGCGTCCGCCTCACCGAGATCATCGGCCAGGACGGCCTGGTCCTCGCGGTCCGCACCGACGACGGCGAGGAGCACCCCGCCCACGACGTGCTCGCGGCGATCGGTGCCGCCCCCCGTACCGCACTGGCCGAAGCCGCGGGGCTCGCCATGGCCGCGCGCAAGGACGGCGGAGGCATCGCCGTCGACGCCTCCCTGCGCACCTCCGACCCGCACATCTTCGCGGCCGGTGACGTCGCCAATGTGGCCCATCCACTGCTTGGCATCCGGCTGCGCGTGGACCACTGGGCGAACGCGCTGCACAGCGGCCCGGCGGCGGCCCTCGCCATGCTCGGCAAGGAGGTCGGCTACGACCGGGTGCCGTACTTCTTCTCCGACCAGTACGACCTCGGTCTCGAATACTCGGGCTGGGCGCCTCCGGGCAGCTACGACCAGGTGGTCATCCGCGGCGACGCGGGAAAGCGCGAGTTCATCGCCTTCTGGCTGAAGGACCGCCGAGTGCTGGCCGGGATGAACGTCAACGTGTGGGACGTCACCGAGGACGTGCAGCAGCTGATCCGGTCCGCCCGGCAGATCGATCCGGACGCGCTGGCGGACCCGTCGGTACCCCTGGCCGCCCTGAGCTGACCCCCGGAACCGGGCCGGACCGCGCCGGGCGGGCCGGGACCGGACGACGCCCGGCCGCCTGGTCGGTGGTCCCGGACAGGAGCGTCCGGCCGTACCGCACGCGGCGGGCGGCCTCGCCCCCGGGTTCCCCGGATCACATCGGCACGCGGCACGGCTGTCGTACCCCACCCGTAGACTTCACCCGTGGCAGGCAGGATCAATGACGACGACGTGAAGGCGGTGCGGGACGCGGTCCCGATCGACGCCGTCGTTTCCGAGTATCTCCAGCTGCGCAACGCGGGCGGTGGCAACCTCAAGGGGCTCTGCCCCTTCCACGACGAGAAGTCCCCCTCCTTCCAGGTCAGCCCGAGCAAGGGTCTCTTCCACTGCTTCGGCTGCCAGGAGGGCGGTGACACGATCGCCTTCGTGATGAAGATCGACCATCTCTCGTTCTCCGAGACGGTCGAGCGGCTCGCCGCCAAGGCGGGGATCACCCTGCGCTACGAGGAGGGCGGGTACAACCCCTCCCACCAGCGCGGTGAGCGCATCCGGCTGGTCGAGGCACACAAGGTGGCCGCCCAGTTCTATGTCGAACAGCTGGACAGCCCCGAGGCGGAGATCGGCCGCAAGTTCCTCGCCGAGCGCGGCTTCGACCAGGCGGCGGCCGCCCATTTCGGTGTCGGCTACAGCCCGGCGGGCTGGGACCACCTCACCCGCTATCTGCGCGGCAAGGGGTTCAGCGACAAGGAGCTGATCACCTCCGGCCTCTCCCAGGACGGCAGGCGCGGTCCGATCGACCGCTTCCGCGGCCGGCTGATGTGGCCGATCAGCGACACCTCCGGCGATGTCGTCGGCTTCGGCGCCCGCAAGCTGCGCGACGACGACAACGGACCGAAGTACCTCAACACCCCCGAGACCGCGATCTACAAGAAGTCCCAGGTGCTGTACGGCATCGACCTGGCGAAGAAGGACATCGCGAAGGCCAGCAGGGCCGTGGTCGTCGAGGGTTACACCGACGTCATGGCCTGCCATCTCGCCGGGATCACCACCGCCATCGCCACCTGCGGCACCGCCTTCGGCGGCGACCACATCAAGATCCTGCGCCGCCTCCTGATGGACAACGGCAGCGCCCGGGTGATCTTCACCTTCGACGGTGACGCGGCCGGGCAGAAAGCTGCCCTGCGCGCCTTCGAGGACGACCAGAAGTTCGCCGCCGAGACGTACATCGCGATCGCCCCGGACAACATGGACCCGTGCGATCTGCGCCTGGTCAAGGGCGACGAGGCCGTTCGCGACCTGGTCGAACCCCGTACCCCGCTCTTCGAGTTCGCGCTCCGCCAGATCGTCGGCCGGTACGACCTGGAGACCCCGGCGGGCCGCGGTGCCGCGCTCGACGAGGCGGCGCCCGTCGTCGCCCGGATCAAGAACAGCTCCTCGCAGCACGAGGTGGCCGTCCAGCTGGCCGGCATGCTCGGCATCCTGGACACCCAGTTCGTGGTCAAGCGCGTCGGCCAGCTCGCCCGCTGGGCCCGCGAGCGGGGCGCCGCGCAGGCCCCGCCCCGCGGCGGTCCCCGGCACGAGCAGGTCCAGGCGCCGACCGCCCCCTCCGGCCCCGCCCTCAACCTCCGCAGCCCCGCCCACCGCACCGAGCGCGAGCTGCTCAAGCTCGCCCTGCAGAAGCCCGCGCTCGTCTCTCCGGCCTTCGACGCCTACGGGGTCGACGAGTTCACCGCCCCGCCGTACGCCAGGGTCCGGCAGTGCATCGCGGAGGCGGGCGGCGCCGAGATGGGCGTCCCCGAGACCCGCGAGTACCTGGTCCAGGTCCTGGACGCGGCCCCCGACGACACGGTGCGCAACCTGGTCACCGAGCTGGCCGTCGAGGTCTTCCACGGCAAGAGCATCGACGAGACCTACGCGGGCATGCAGCTCGTCCAGGTCCGGCTGCGCGCCGTCGACCGCCGGATCAACGACGTCCAGGGCAGCCTCGCCCGCCTCGGCAGCAATGTGGCCCCCGACCAGCTGGCCGCCGCGCAGAACGAGGTCTGGGTCCTCCAGCAGTACGCCGAGTCGCTGCGCAACAACGGCGCCGACGCGCTCTGAGCCGGGGTCCGGGCGAGGCTTCGGCGGCGCCGCGGTGACGGCGCACCCGGCGCGTTCGGCCGTCGCTGCGTCATCCGTCGCCGGGCGGGCTCGAAACTCCCGCCCCTCCCCGTCCGCGTAACCGCCCGGTCACGGACCGGACTCAGAAAGTCCCCGCACGCCCCTCGTGGCAGCGAGGCGTCTTCCCCCACACTGGGGGCGGCGCCTGAGTCATCGGAGCGCGGCCGGTCCACCGGACCGTGGTCCGCCATCCCCGCGATCCGGCAGCGATCACCTGGAGGTCGCCCCCGTGCAGACCCGGACCCTGACCGAAACCGAGCATGTCTCGGCCATCCCCGCGCAGAACCGGGCCGTGCGTCATCCGGAGGCCGCGGTGGAGCCGCAGAAACCGTCCGACCCACCCGAGGCACTCATGGAGGAGCCACCGGAGGCGCCCGACCCCCCGGAGCCGCGCGGCCGACCGGAGACGGCCGGTCCGTCCTCCGATCTCTTCCGCCAGTACCTGCGGGAGATCGGCCGGATCCCGCTGCTCACCGCCGCCGACGAGGTGGAGCTCGCCCGCCGGGTCGAGGCGGGTCTCTTCGCCGAGGAGCGGCTCGCGAGCACTCCGGACCCGGACAGCCGACTGGCCGTCGACCTGGACCGATTGGTGGTCATGGGGCGGATGGCGAAGCGCCGGCTCATCGAGGCCAACCTCCGCCTCGTCGTCTCCGTCGCCAAACGCTATGTCGGCCGCGGGCTGACCATGCTCGATCTCGTCCAGGAAGGAAACCTCGGACTCATCAGGGCGGTCGAGAAGTTCGACTACGCCCGGGGGTACAAGTTCTCGACGTACGCGACCTGGTGGATCCGTCAGGCCATGTCCCGCGCTCTCGCCGACCAGGCGCGGACCATACGGGTCCCGGTCCATGTCGTCGAACTCATCAACCGTGTCGTACGGGTCCAGCGCCGGATGCTCCAGGAGCGCGGCTACGAGCCGACGCCCGAGGAGGTCGCCGACCAGCTCGACCTCACCGCGGAGCGGGTCGGTGAGGTCCTGCGGCTCGCCCAGGAACCCGTCTCGCTGCACGCCCCGGTCGGCGAGGAGGAGGACGTCGCGCTCGGCGATCTGATCGAGGACGGCGATGCCGCGTCCCCGGTCGAGTCCGCCGCGTTCCTGCTGCTGCGCGAACATCTGGAAGCGGTGCTCTCCACCCTCAACGAGCGTGAGCGCAAAGTGGTCCAGCTGCGCTACGGGCTGGCCGACGGGCGGCCCCGCACGCTTGAGGAGATCGGCAGGATCTTCGGCGTGACACGCGAACGCATCCGCCAGATCGAGTCCAAGACTCTCAACAAGCTGCGGGACCACGCCTTCGCCGACCAGCTGCGCGGCTACCTCGACTGACCGGGCTCCGTGGACGGACCGGCCGGCTCCGTGGAGCCGCCGCCCGGGAGCGGACGGTCCGTCACCCGCCGTCACCCGAAGGGCGTCGTGGCGGCCACCGCCCCTACCGGCCCCCGGCGACCGACGGGTTCGCGGACGGCCCCGGACGAAAGGGGCCCGCACCGCCGACCGGCGGTACGGGCCCCGTCACCTGCCGCGCTCGCGTCAGTCGACCTCGGCGACCGCCTGCGCGAACTGCGCCGAATACAGCCGGGCGTACGCGCCCTCGGCATCCAGCAGCTCGTCGTGCGTGCCCTGTTCGACGATCGAGCCGTTCTCCATCACCAGGATGACGTCGGCGTCCCGGATGGTGGAGAGCCGGTGCGCGATCACAAAGCTCGTACGGCCGTGTGCCAGGCGCGCCATCGCCTTCTGGATCAGCACCTCGGTACGGGTGTCGACGGAGCTCGTCGCCTCGTCGAGCACGAGTATCACCGGGTCGGACAGGAACGCCCGCGCGATGGTGATGAGCTGCTTCTCGCCCGCGCTGACACCGGAGCCCTCGTCGTCGATCACCGTGTCGTAACCGTCCGGCAGGGTACGGATGAAGCGGTCGGCGTGGGCCGCCTTCGCCGCCTCCTCGATCTCCTCCCGGCTGACCTCGCGCGAAGCGCCGTACGCGATGTTCTCCGCGATGGACCCGCCGAACAGCCAGGTGTCCTGGAGGACCATGCCGATCCCCGCGCGCAGTTCGTCGCGCGACATGTTCGTCACGTCGACCCCGTCGAGGGTGATCCGGCCGCCCGTCACCTCGTAGAACCGCATCAGCAGATTGACGAGCGTGGTCTTGCCGGCGCCGGTCGGGCCGACGATCGCGACCGTGTGACCCGGCTCGACGTTCAGCGACAGGTTCTCGATGAGCGGCTTCTCCGGGTCGTAACGGAACGACACCTTCTCCAGCGAGACGCTGCCCCGCAGCTCCTCGGGGCGCTCGCCCGTGCCGGGAGCGGGGTCGGCTCCCTGCTCCTCGGCGTCCAGCAGTTCGAAGATCCGCTCGGCCGAGGCGACACCCGACTGCACCAGGTTCGCCATCGAGGCGACCTGGGTCAGCGGCATCGAGAACTGCCGCGAGTACTGGATGAACGCCTGCACATCTCCGATCGACAGTGATCCCGAAGCGACCCGCAGACCACCGACGACGGCGATCAGGACATAGTTCAGGTTGGAGACGAACATCATCAGCGGCTGCATGATCCCGCTGTTGAACTGCGCCTTGAAGCCCGCCTCGTACAGCGCCTCGTTCTGCTCGGCGAAGTCCTTCGCGGACTCCTCCTGCCTGCCGAAGACCTTCACCAGGGTGTGCCCGGTGTACATCTCCTCGATATGGGCGTTGAGCTTGCCCGTCACCTTCCACTGCTGCACGAACTGCGGCTGCGACCGCTTGCCGACCTTCGCGGCCACGACGACCGACAGCGGCACCGTCACCAGCGCGACCAGCGCCAGCAGTGGCGAGACCCAGAACATCACGATCAGCACGCCGACGATGGTGAGCAGGGAGTTGATGAGCTGACCCATCGTCTGCTGCATCGTCTGGGAGATGTTGTCGATGTCGTTCGTCGCCCGGCTGAGCACCTCGCCGCGCTTGGCCTGGTCGAAGTAGGACAGCGGCAGCCGCGAGAGCTTCGTCTGGATGTCCTCACGCAGCTGGAACACGACCCGGTTGATGATCCGGATCGACAGCCTGGTGGCCACCAGCATGAGCAGCCCCGCACCGACATAGACCGCCAGCGCCACCAGCAGGACGTCTCCCACCGCGCCGAAGTCGATGCCGTGACCGGGGACGAAGTCCACCCCGGAAAGCATGTCGGCGAGGCCGCTGTTGGTCTTGCGCAGGCCCTCCACGGCCTGCTCCTTCGTCGTGCCGTCGGGCATCCGCCGGCCGACGACCCCGGCGAACACCAGGTCGGTCGCCCTGCCGAGGATCTTCGGCCCGACCACCGACAGCCCGACGCTCAGCACGCAGGCCGCGAGCATCGCGTACAGCGAGGTCCTCTCCGTGGCGAAGCGCTTCAGCAGCCGCTTCGAGGACCCCTTGAAGTCCATGGACCGGTCGGTCGGAGCCCCGCCCGCCATCATGCGTCCGCCAGGCCCGGCCATTACGCGGCCTCCGCTTCCGTCAGCTGGGAGAGCACGATCTCCCGATATGTTTCATTGCCGTCCATCAGCTCGTGATGGGTGCCGGAGCCGACGACCCGGCCCTCGTCCAGCACCAGGATGCGGTCGGCGTCACGGATGGTGGACACCCGCTGGGCCACGATCACCACGGTCGCCTCGGCCGTCTCCCGCGAGAGAGCCCCGCGCAGCGCGGCATCGGTCGCGTAGTCGAGCGCGGAGAACGAGTCGTCGAAGAGATAGATCTCCGGCCGCTGCACCAGCGTCCTGGCGATCGACAGACGCTGGCGCTGCCCGCCGGAGACATTGGTGCCGCCCTGCGCGATCGGCGCGTGCAGGCCGTGCTCCAGCTCCTCGACGAACTCCTTGGCCTGCGCGACCTCCAGCGCGTGCCACAGCTCCTCGTCGGTGGCGTCCGGGTTTCCGTACCGAAGATTCGTCGCCACCGTCCCGGAGAACAGATACGGCTTCTGCGGAACGAGACTCACGGTCTTCGCCAGCAGCGCCGGGTCCAGAGTCCGTACGTCCGTGCCGTCGACCAGCACCTGACCGTCCGTCACGTCGAACAGGCGCGGTACGAGCCCGAGCAGTGTCGACTTCCCGCTGCCCGTCGACCCGATGATCGCGGTGGTCTCGCCGGGACGGGCCACCAGATCCACCGACCGCAGGACCGGCTCCTCGGCGCCCGGGTAGCGGAAGTCCGCGCCGCGGACCTCCAGATGGCCGTGGGCGCGCAGTTCGCGGACCGGCTCGACGGGCGGAACCACGCTCGACTCGGTCTCCAGGACCTCCTGGACGCGCTCGGCGCAGACCTCGGCGCGCGGCACCATCATGAACATGAAGGTGGCCATCATGACCGACATGACGATCTGCATCAGGTAGGCGAGGAACGCGGTCAGCGCGCCGATCTCCATGCCGCCGCTGTCGATGCGGTGGGCGCCGAACCAGACCACGGCGATCGACGACACGTTCACGACCGTCATCACGGTGGGGAACATCAGCGCCATCAGCCGGCCGGTGGACAGCGCCACATCGGTCAGCTCGTTGTTGGCGCCGCGGAAGCGTTCCTCCTCGTAGCGGTCGCGGACGAACGCGCGGATGACCCGGTTGCCGGTGATCTGCTCGCGCAGCACCCGGTTCACGGTGTCGACCCGCTCCTGCATGGTGCGGAACAGCGGCCGCATCCGCTTGACGATCAGGCTCACCGCGATGCCGAGCACCGGCACCACCGCGAGCAGCACCGCCGACAGCTGGACGTCCTGGCCGAGCGCCATGATGATGCCGCCGACACACATGATCGGCGCCGACACCATCAGTGTGAACGTCATCAGCACCAGCATCTGGATCTGCTGGACGTCATTGGTCGTCCGCGTGATCAGCGAGGGAGCGCCGAACCGTCCGACCTCACGCGCCGAGAACGACTGCACCCGGTCGAAGACCGACGCCCGGACATCACGGCCGAGGGCGGAGGCGGTGCGGGCGCCGTAGTAGACGGCCCCGATGTTGCAGAGGACCTGGGCGATGCTGACGGCGATCATGATGCCGCCGAACTCGAGGATGTACCCCGTGTCCCCCTTGACGACACCGTTGTCGATGATGTCGGCGTTCAGGGTGGGCAGATAGAGGGTGGCGCAGGTCTGCAGGAGTTGGAGGAGGACCAGCAGCAGGATGGGTTTCTTGTACGGACCGAGATAGGCCCGCAGTAGTTTTATGAGCACGCGTGTCTCTCGGAGTCGGCAGAGGTCGGGAGTCGACCCATTTTCCGGCACCGCGCGCTGCGACCGCGAACGTTTTTATTCAAGACCGAGTAAAAAAACAGACCGAGTACATGTGCTGCGGAGCGGCCTCCGTCAGGCGTACCCGGTCCGGTCACCCGGGGTGTGCGGATCAGGGCGCGGAGTCGAACGCCCCCGGATGGATCTGGTCCCGTGTCGCCACGTACTGCTGGCGCACCGCCTGCCCGACCGCCAGCTCCTCGCCCGGCTCCAGGACCTGCGCCGCGGCTCCCTGCCAGGCCGGGGGGGTGTGCGGATCGGCCGTCCCCTGCGAGACCCCCAGCGCCCACGCCGCCTGCCGGGCCGCGCCCAGCGCCGCGTACTCGGCGGGCTGCGGCACGACCACCTGCGTGCCGAACAGTGCGGGCGCGAGCCCCTGCACGGCGGGCAGCTCGGCCGCCGCCCCCAGCAGGAACACCCGTCGCACCTCCGCGCCGCGTCCGCGCAGTACATCGAGCGCGTCGGCCAGCGAGCACAGCATCCCCTCGAACGCCGCCCGCGCCAGATGTTCCGGCTTCATGGACTCGCGCCGCAGCCCGCACAGCGTCCCGGCCGCGTGCGGCAGGTGCGGGGTGCGCTCGCCCTCCAGATACGGCAGGAGTACGAGCCCGGAGGCGCCCGGAGTCGACTTCAGTGCCAGCGCGGACAGCTCCTCCAGCCCCTCCGCGCCCAGCATCTCGGCGGTCCCGCGCAGCGCGCGCACGGCGTTCGACGTGTGCACCACCGGCAGATGCATTCCGGTCGCGTCCGCGAACGAGGTGATCGTTCCGTTCGGATCGGAGAGCGCCTCGTGGTGCACCGCCATGACCGAACCCGAAGCGCCCAGCGACACCACCGCGTCGCCGACCCCGACGCCCAGCCCGAAAGCCGCCGCCATCGTCTCGCCGGTCCCCGCGGAGATCAGCAGCCCCTCGGGCGTCGTCCCGGCCGTGTCGGAGGGGCCGAGCACCTCGGGCAGCGCGACCTGGTGGCCGAGCGCGAGCTCCACCAGGTCGGGCCGGTAGGCGCCGTTGCCCGCCGACCAGTAACCGGTGCCGGACGCGGCACCCCGGTCGGTGGTCCGCCGGACCGGCCGCCCCAGCAGCTGCCACACCAGCCAGTCGTGCGGCTGCAGCACCGAGGCCACGCGCCGGGCCGCCTCCGGCTCGGTCCGCGCCAGCCAGCGCAGCTTCGACACCGGCTGCGCGGCCTGCGGCACCGCGCCGACCGCCTCGGCCCAGGGCTGCCGCCCGCCGAGCGCGTCGATCAGGTCGGCGGCGGCGACCTGGGCCCGCTTGTCGTTGCCCAGCAGTGCCGGACGCACGAGATTGCCCTGGTGGTCGAGTGGTACCAGACCGTGCTGCTGTGCGGAGACGCCGATGGCCTGCACGCCTTCGAGCAGCCCGTCGCCGGCGGCCTCGCCCAGCGAGAGCAGCCATGCCTGCGGGTCGACCTCGGTGGCCTTGGCCTCGACGGGGTGTGCGGCGTACCCCCGGCGCAGCACGGCGCCCGTGTCCGTATCGCAGACCACGATGTGCGTGAAGGCGGAAGAACTGTCCAAGCCGGCGACTATGCCCATGCCCAAGATTCTGCCGCACCGCCGGAGCTTTTCCGTACCGGTGGTGCGGCAGTGGGCGGACGGGTCCGGCGTCCGGGCGGGGCATCCTGCCGGAGCCCGTGGGCCCGGCAGGATGCCGGAAGAGGTCCTATGTGTTGCTGGTGCCCCAGTCGTCCTCGCCGTTCCGGCCGCGGTCCCGCAGGGAGCGCATCCGGTCGGTCACCGAGGCGGGCACCTTCTCGCCGACCTTGTCGCTCACCGCGCGGTACGCCTTGCCGGCCAGGTCACGGCTGCTCCGTGCCGCGGACTCGGCGGTGTTGCGCACGGCCGGATTCTGGGCGAACTGACGTGCGGACTTCTTCATCTGCTCGTAGCGCTCGCGCCCGGCCCGCGTGCCGATCACGTATCCGAGAGCCAGTCCGGCGATGAACGTGAGCCGGTACCGCATGGCTGCCACCCTTCCTTGCTCAGTGCGACGCTCAGTCTGACGTGTGCTGCCCGCCTACCCGCGGGCACCGGGGATCACCCCCGGGCGATACCGATTGGCAAAGCACCCCCCTGCTTGCGCTAATGTATGTGTCGCAGCGAACGCGCGCCGCCCGGCTGAGCCAGGCAGGTAGGGTTCGGTGCAAACGCAGCAATCCCCTGTAGCTCAATTGGCAGAGCAGCCGGCTGTTAACCGGCAGGTTACTGGTTCGAGTCCAGTCGGGGGAGCGCGATCCCCTGTAGCTCAATTGGCAGAGCATTCGGCTGTTAACCGGAGGGTTACTGGTTCGAGTCCAGTCGGGGGAGCGGAACGGAAGAGGACCCTGCGGGGTCCTTTTTCGCGTGCCTGAGGCTGCCCGTCTCCGTGGTGCGGGTGGGGTTCACGTGACTCTTTCGCGTGTACTTCACGCCATCCGGAACCGGGCAGAGGGTGATGCGGTCTTCATGGACAGGTGAAGCCGACCATCCGCAGCGAGAGATCGTATGACCGGCTATGCTGCGGCAGACGGCGCGCACACTTGTACGCGCCACGCCGAAAAGGGGCGGTAGCTCAGCCGGTTAGAGCAGCGGACTCATAATCCGTCGGCCGTGGGTTCGAGTCCCACCCGCCCCACTGCCGCTGATCCGGCAGAAACGTTATGACCTGCGCGTACGCAGGGGATCGGGCCCTCATGGATTCCATGGGGGCCCTCACCATAGCCCTGGAGCGGGATCAAGTGGTCGCGCCGCGTCCCGGCGGGTCGTCAGCCCGGCCCCTCGTGCCGTCAGGACATGTGCGGGCGGCCTCGATTGTGTGCGACGGGCATGGCCGCAAGGCGTCGCCGCGACCCCGTCGTCCGCATCCGTCGCACGGCCCGTCACCTGCAACCGTCACGCGAGGGATCCGTCCGGCTTCTGCCGAGATATCCGTAGAGTCACTCATGGGAACACTCTGAAGGTTTGCGGTATTTCGTGAGTTTTATCCGAATTACGGCTTCTACGAGTTGTTGGTCGTAGGGGGTCGTCGTAGTGTCGGAAGTGCCGCAGCAGGAACAAGGAGCGGCACAGCGACATCCTCCAAAGGAGGCGAAGATGAAGGTTCGCAACATCTTCGACCACGGTGGCAGGGGCCGCGGCGGACGCGGCGGACGTGGCGGACGCGGCGACTTCGGACGCGGCGGACGTGGCGGACGCGGCGACTTCGGACGCGGCGACTTCGGACGCGGCGGACGCGGCGGACGCGGTGGCGGCTACGGCGGCTACGGCGGCTACGGCGGGGGCTACTACTGACCCGACACCCCTGACTCCATCCCCAAAATGGGGCCGACCCGTGCCCGGGCGCGGGTCGGCCCCGCAGTTTGGGGTCCACGCCTATGGAGATGGTCCATAGTCCGAGCACCTCTGTGACGTGACGCCCATGCGCCTGCGCAGCTCGCTCCCGGGCCCAGTGCCCCCCGAGGAGACTTCTCAGGAGTCGGTGACGGACGTACCGATCCGCACCGACCCCATCAGCGTTCTGGTGGCGTTCCGGCGCTTCTGGCCCCTGACCAGGGGTGACCGGCGCTGGCTCGTCCTCATCCTCCTGTGTGCCGTCCTGGCGGCCATCGCCGAGACCATCACGGTTCTGCTCTTTGCCGAACTCACCGACTCCGCCCTGCAGAAGGGCTCGGTCAGCGCCTTCTGGAAACCCGCCGGTCAGTGGCTCGCCGTGGCGGTCATCGGCGCGGTGGTGGGGTATCTGGGCCACTCGGTCGCGGCCTGGGTCGCCGAACGGTTCGTGCTGCGCCTGCGGGCCCGTGTCTTCGGCCATCTCCAGACGCTCCCGCCGCACTTCTACCAACGCAATCGCCGGGGTGACCTGGTGGAGCGGCTGACGGGTGACGTGGAGGCCATCGAGGCGCTCGTGGTCTCCGGCATCGTCGGGGCGGCCTCGGCCCTGTTCAGCACGCTCTTCTACGCCGCCGCCGCTCTGTGGCTGCGCTGGGATCTGGCTCTCGCCACCTTCGTGATGGTGCCGCTCTTCTGGTTCACGACCCGTCGATTCGCCGGCCCGCTGCGCGCGGTCTCCCGGCGGGGCCGCGCGGCGGACGGTGCCATCACGGCCGTGGTCGAGGAGACCCTGGTCAACGTCGTCATGACGCAGGCGTACAACCGGCAGCAGGACGAGGAGGCGCGGCTCCTCAGCAAGGCGCGTATCCGGCTGAAGACGGCGGTGAAGGCCGTCCGCCTCACCGAGTTCTACGAGCAACTGGTCGAAGTCCTCGAAACGTTGTGCGTCCTGACCATCATCGGCCTGGGGGCGTGGGAGATCGCCGCAGGACGGATGACCCTCGGGCAGCTCCTGGCCTTCGCCGCCTTCATCGGCTACCTCTATCCGCCGATCCGCTCCCTGGGCCAGCTCGGTCTGACGGCCACCGCCGCGACCGCGGGAGCCGAACGGCTGCTGGAGATCCTCGACGCCCGGCCCGCCGTCACCGATCCGGCCGCCTCCGTGCCCGCCCCGCCCCGCGGTCGCGCGCTCGGCGAGGTGGAGGTGAGGGAGGTCCTCTTCCACTACCCCGACAGCACCGAACCGGTGCTCCGGGACGTCTCGTTCACCGCGAGCCCGGGGGAGTTGCTGGTCATCACCGGTCCCAGCGGCGCGGGTAAGTCCACCCTGGCGGCTCTGCTGCTGAGGTTCTACGACCCGGACTCCGGCAGCATCCGGCTGGACGGTGTGCCGGTGGACAGGCTGCCGCTGACCCACCTGCGCCGCAACATCACGCTGCTGCCCCAGGACACACTCGTCCTGCACGACACCATCGAGGAGAACATCGGTTGCGGGCGTACCGATGTGAGCCATCGTGACGTCGTGGAGGCCGCGAAGGCGGCCGACGCCCACGAGTTCATCCGCACTTTGCCGGAGGGATATGACACAGTCATCTCCACAGGCACCTCCCGGCTGTCCGGGGGCCAGCTGCAGCGCATCGCGATCGCCCGCGCCATGTTGCGCGACGCACCCGTCCTCCTCCTCGACGAACCCACCACCGGACTGGACAGACTGGCCGCGCAGCGGATCGTCGCCCCGCTGCGCCGTCTCGCCGAAGGGCGCACCACCATCGTCATCACACACGATCTGGCTCTCGCCGCGGACGCCGACCGCATCCTGGTGCTGGACGAGGGACGCCTGGTGGAGTCGGGCACGCACACCCAACTTCTGGGCCGGAAGGGGCTGTACGCCACTCTGTTCGAGCGCCGTGCCCAACCTGCGAACGGCACGGTGTACCAGCCCGTCCGCCCGACGGGGATCCACTGGCGGTAGCCGGAGCGGCCCGTACCGCGTGGGCGGCCGCATCTCCTGACGGGAAGGACGGCCCGGGACGGCCGGTACCCGATGGTGGCCGGACCGCCGGTCGTTACCATCCGCTGTGACCGAAACAGCCGAGACAGCCGAAGAACCCCTGCGCCGCGCACGCATACTCGCCGACCTGACGCCCCTGCGGACCTCCGCCGACTACCGGCGGCTCTGGTTCGGGAACACGGTCTCCTGGATCGGGCAGGGGATGACGGCGCTCGCCGTGTCGCTCCAGGTCTACGACATCACCGGGTCCGCCTTCTCGGTGGGGCTCATCGGGTTCTGTTCGTTCCTGCCGATGGTCGTCTTCGGGCTGTACGGCGGTGCGGTCGCCGACACCATCGACCGGCGCAAGCTGGGGCTGGCCAGCTCCGCGGGGTCGTTCGTGCTCTCCGTCGCGCTGGTCGCCGCCACCGTCGCCGGGGTGGAACAGGTGGGGCTGCTGTACGCGGTCGTCGCCCTGCAGGCGGCCTGCTTCGCGCTCAACGCACCGGCCCGCAGCTCGATGATCGCCCGGCTGCTGCCGGCCGAGCAGCTGCCCGCCGCCAACGCGCTCACCTCCATGACCAGCACCACCGGAACACTGGTCGGACCGATGCTCGGCGGGCTCGTCGTCGGCTGGTGGGGGTACCGGGCCGCGTACACCGTCGACGCCATCACTTTCACCGCCTCGCTGTACGCGATGTGGCGGCTGCCCTCGATGCTCCCGCAGCGCGAGGAGGGCGCGGGCGACAAGCGGGCGTCCGTCGCGGACGGGCTGCGGTTCCTGGCGGCCAGGCCCAATCTGCGGATGACCTACCTCACCGACCTGTGTGCCATGGTGCTGGCCCATCCCCGGGCGCTGTTCCCCGTGGTCGCCGTCGTCTGGTTCGGCGGGGACGCGAAGACCACCGGGCTGCTGGTCGCCGCTCCGGCGCTGGGGGCGCTGCTCGGCGGGGTCTTCTCCGGCTGGCTGGGACGCGTCCGCCGCCACGGACTCGCCGTGCTCGTCGCCGTCGCCTGCTGGGGCACCGCCATCGCGGTCTTCGGTCTGACCCGCCAGCTCTGGCTCGGGCTGATCCTCCTGGCGCTCGCCGGATGCGCGGACAACACCTCGATGGTCTTCCGGAACACCATGCTCCAGGCGGCCGTTCCGGACGAGATGCGAGGACGGCTGCAGGGCGTGTTCATCGTCGTCGTGGCGGGCGGACCGAGGCTCGGGGACTTCGTGGCCGGATCGGTCGCCGATCTGACCACGCCCGGCATGGCGGTGACCGGCGGCGGGATCGCGTGTGTCGTCGCCGTGTCACTGCTGGGGCTGCGGTGGCGCGGGTTCGCGCGGTACGACGCGAAGAACCCGCAGCCCTGAGGCTCAGCCCCGCGACGGCCGGGGGGCCAGGACGCTCCGGGCGATGCCCAGTTCCACCAGGTCCTGGGGGCGAAGGCGCAGTTGGTCGGCGGTGGCACGCACCTCGTCCGGATCACGCTTCAGGATCGCCGCCGCCAGTTCCGGGGCGATGACCGAGAAATAGCTGTCCCGGGTGGCATGGGTGTTCCCCGGTGACGCGAGCGCCAGCGCGCCGCCCGAACCGCCCTCGCCGATCACCAGGGTCGTGATCGGGACCCCGGCCCCGGCGATCGCCGCGAAGGCGTCCGCGATGGCCGCGCCCGCGCCCGCCCGTTCCGCTTCGGCGTCGTTCGCCGCGCCCGGGGTGTCGATCAGGGTGAGCACGGGAACGCCGAGCCGGTCGGCCAGCCGGATCACCCGGGCCGCCGTGCGGTAACCCGCCGGACGGGTCGCGGTGCCGCACTGGGCGACGTACGCGATCGTCCGCCCGTCGCGCCGCCCGAAACCGCAGCGCAGCCCCGGATCCGTACCACCGCAGCGATCGCCGCTGAGCGGCAGCAACTGGTCGAAGTACGCGTCCAGATACGCCTCGGCGCGGGGCCGGGAGGGGGAGCGGGCCTGCCGGACCGCGTCCCAGCCGGTCACCGGGAGGCCCGTGGCGCAGAGGGCGTCCGGCACGGGAGCGGGCTCGGGGGCCCGGGAACCGTCGGCGTGGAGCGCCCGCAGCCAGCCGGCCACCGTCCGCGGGAGCTCCGCCCGGGGGACGACCGCGTCGATCTGGCCCGCGGCCAGCTGACCCTCGGCGGTGTAGGCGTGCGGATCCGCGTCCACGGGCCGCACCCGCGAGCCGGCGAACCCGACCTGGGCGCCCGGCAGCGCCAGGATCACATCGGCACCGGCCCCCAGCGTGGCCCAGCCGCCGCCCGTCGTCGGGTCGCGCAGGACCGCGAGCTGCGCGGGACCGGCCGCCCGCAGCCGTGCCGAGGCGCGGGCCACGCGGTGCAGCTGGGTCAGGGCGACCATGCCCTCCTGCATCCGGCTGCCGCCCGTCGCGATCAGCGAGACCAGCGGAAGCCCCGAGGTCCGGGCGGCCTCGTAGGCGGCCTCCAGCCGGTCCCCGGTGGACCGGCCCAGCGAGCCGCCCAGGAAACCGAACTCGAACGAGACCAGGACACAGCGCATGCCGTCCACGGAGGCCAGGCCGTGGACCACCGACTCCACCTCGCCGGTACGGGCGGCGGCGCGGGCCAGGGAGTCCGCGTACCCGGCCCAGGAGAGGGGGCCGTCCCCGGCGCTGTCGGGGCCGGGGGCGGCGGATGCGGTGAACTCCTCGAACTCGGTGGTGACGGCCGCGATCGCCGCCCGCGCCGTCAGCCGCTCAGACACCGAGCGACCGCTTCATGATCTTGCCCAGGTCGTTGCGGGGCAGCGCCTCCAGACAGCGGACCGTACGCGGGCGCTTGTGCGGGGCCAGCTGGGCGGCCACATGGTCCGCGAGTTCGTCCTCGGCCGGGGGCGCGGCGGGGTCGGCCGGCACCACCCAGGCGACGATCCGCTCGCCCAGATCCGGATCCGGCTCGCCGGTGACGGCGACCTCGCGGACGCCCGGGTGATCGAGGAGCGCGTTCTCGATCTCACCGGCGCCGATCTTGTACCCGCCGCTCTTGATCAGATCGGTGGCCTTGCGGCCGACGATCCGTACGTAGCCGTCGGGGTCACGGGTGGCCATGTCTCCCGTACGGAACCAGCCGTCCCCGGTGAGCGCGGCGGCCGTGGCCTCGGGGCGGTTGAGATAGCCGGTGAAGAGGTTCGAGCCGCGCACCTGGATCTCGCCGATGGCGTCGGGGTCGGGGTAGGTGAGGACGGTGCCGTCCTCCTCGACCAGACGGAGCTCCACGCCGCGCAGGGGCGCGCCGACCGTGCCGGGGCGCGGCTCGCCGTCGGCCCGGACGCCGGTGTTCATCAGGGTCTCCGTCATGCCGTAGCGCTCGATGACCCGGCGGCCCGTCGCCGCCGCGATCCGCTCGTGGTCGTGTACCGGCAGCGCGGCCGACCCGGACACCAGCAGCCGGGCCCCGGCCAGTGCCTTGGCCAGCCCGGCCGTGCCGGGGCCGGAAGCGTCGAGGGCCTCGGCCAGCCGGTGGTACATGGTCGGTACGCCGAAGAGCATCGTGCCGCCGGACGACAGTTCCCGGGCCACCCCGTCGGTGGAGAACCCGCCCAGGTGCCGCACCGATCCGCCACGGCGCAGCGGCCCGAGCACGCCCAGGATCAGACCGTGCACATGGAACAGCGGCAGGGCGTGGACGAGCACGTCGTCGCCGGTCCACTGCCAGGCGTCCTCCAGCGCGTCCAGCGACGCGGCGATGGCCCGGCGCGGCAGGACCGCCCCCTTGGGCGGGCCCGTGGTGCCGGAGGTGTAGACGATCAGCGCGGGGGACTCGGGGGAGGGCTCGGGCAGCGCGGCGCCCTCCTGGCCGTCCGGGGCGGTGTCGACGTCGATGCGGTCCAGGGCGGCCAGCGCGGGCGGGAGCACGTCCCCCGCCCCGGCCAGCACCACGCCCGGTTCGCTGTCGGCCACGATGTGCCCGAGCTCACGCGTCCCCGTCCTCGGGTTCAGCGGCACCGCCGGCACCCCGGCCCGCAGCGCCGCCACGACGGCGACCACGGTCCCGGGCGTGGGAGTGGCCCAGACGGCGACCCGGCCGACGCCGGTCAGACGGGCGGCGAGCGCGGCGGAGGCGTCGGCCAGCCGGGCGTACGTCATGGAGTGTTCACCGAACCGGATGGCCTCCCGGACGGAAGCGTCGGCCGGTACGCACAGGAGAGGAGTCACCCACCGCACCCTAACGGCCTCGCCCACGATGGGCACTGGTGTCGCGGTGTCCGGGACCTCCGCCCCCGGCGTCGTCGTCAGTCGCCGACGCTCCGCGTCGACTCCCTCCTCCGCCTTGGATTCGAAGGCCCCGGACGCCGTTCCTTCTTCCACTGCCCATCGTGGGCGAGGTCGTCATGGTCTGCCCCCACCCCCGTTCCGCGGGCGGGAACCACGAGTTGACCAGCGGGACGCCGATCGCGAACGTCGTACCGCCCAGGCCCAGCAGAAAGCCCACGACGAGCATCGCGCCGTAGGAGTCCTTCGCCGGGATCAGCAGCAGCACGGGCACGACGGTCAGCGCCGAGACCAGCGGGAACATCAGCCGCGCACCATATTTGTCGGTGAGCGCGCCCACCGGGATCCGGCCCACGAACCGACCAGCACCGGAATCGCGACCAGCAGCGACTGCTCGAACGAGGTCAGCCCCAGCCGCTCCTTGTACTCCGCGGACATGGGCGCGATCAGGTCCCAGGCCCGGAAGGTCAGTCCGAAACCGATCGTGGCCGTCACGAGATCGCGACTCCGGACGCGACGTGCGAAGCCATGAATCGGACAAAGCTGCGACAATCGCGGTATGGACCGGCTGGACAGGGAAATCCTCGGCATCCTGCAGGAGGATGCCCGGATCTCGTACCGCGATCTGGGTGTGCGGGTGGGACTCAGCGCGAACGCCGCGGCCGACCGGGTGCGGCGGCTGCGGCGCGACGGGGTCATCCGCGGCTTCACCGTGATCATCGATCCGGCCGCCGACACCCGTACGGGCCTGGTCGTCTTCATCGATGTGACACTGCGGATCGACACGACGAACGAGGTGTTCGAACGGTCGGTGCTCGCCCTGCCCGGCATCACCGAGGTGATCCATGTGACCGGCGGCCACGACTATCTCGTGCGGGCCACCGTCGCCGACACCGCGGCCCTGGACGGACTGCTGCGCAGGTTGAAGCGGGAAGCCGGAGTCGCCCACTCCAACACCCGCATCGCGCTCAGAGCGGCGCCTGCCAGATGACGGTCGACGAGCGCGAGCCGCCCTCGTCGCGGCCGTCGTCGGCCACGGCCAGCCGTACCGCGGGCCGCCCGTCCGGCAGCAGCGTCGTCGCGTCCACCTCCACCTCGATGGCCGACACCCCCGCCCGCCGGTGCGCGGCGGCGAGCGCGCCGCGCAGCGCGGCGAGGAGCTGCCGGTCCACGGGCTCCCGGACCAAGGCGTCGACCGCCCCGTTGAAGTGCACCGAGGGCTGGAAGCCGAGGACGGCCGCGGCGCCCCCGGTCTCCCGCAGCACCAGCCCGCGGAAGGTGGCGGGGGACTCGGCGGGCGGCTGCTGGAGGGCGAAGATCGCCGTCCGTACTTCCTGAATGGTCGAGTCCAGCTCGTCGACGGCCCTGCCGAGCAGCTCGTCGGTCTCCGGGGCGGTGACCCTGCGGCGGGTCGACTCCAGCATCATCTCGGTCGCGAACAGCCGCTGGACGACCAGGTCGTGCAGATCCCGGGCGATCCGGTCCCGGTCCTCGTACACCGCGAGCTGTTCCCGGTTGTGCTGGGCGTCCGCCAGGACCAGGGCGAGCGCGGCCTGCGAGGCGAACTGCGAGGCCAGCTGCCGGTCCACGGCCGTGTACGGGCGGGCGCCGCGCCGCCGGGGCAGGGCGAGAGTGCCGATCAGCCGCCCACCGCTCTGCAGCGGCAGCATCATGCTGGGGCCGAACCGCGACCGCACATGCGTCGTCATCCGGGGGTCGGTCGCCGAGTCCTCGATGAAGACCGGCTCCCCGCCGAGCAGTTGGACCAGAACGGCGGAGCCGGGCTCGATGGTCGTACCGACGATCCCGGCCGGGTCGTCGAGCGTGGACGCGGTGACGATCTCCATCCCGCCCTCCTTGTTCGGCTGGAGGATCACCCCGGCACTGGCGTCGGCGAGCGTTCTGGCCGCTTCGGCGACGGTCATCAGCGCGTCGGCCGCGTTCCCGCCCGTCAGCAGGGTGGTGGTGACGGCGGCCGCCCCCTCGATCCAGCGCTCCCGCTGCCGGGCCGCCTCGTACAGCCGGGCGTTGCCGATCGCGATTCCGGCCTGCGAGGCCAGCACCCGTAGCAGCGCCATGTCCGTGTCGGTGAAGCGGCCGGTGCGTTTCTCGGTGAGGTAGAGATTCCCGAAGACCTGGCTCTGCACCCGGATCGGCGCCCCGAGGAAGGAGTGCGCGGGCGGATGGCCGGGCGGCACCCCGCAGGATCGCGGGTCGGCGGACAGGTCGTCGCAGCGCAGCGGCTGCCCCTCGTCGATGAGGACGCCGAGCATCCCCGTGTGTCCGTCCGGGAGGCGGCCGATGCGCCGGCGCCCCGCGTCGTCGAGGCCGGAGGTGAACAGCTCGCTGATGGTGCCGAGTCCGGGATCGAGCACGCCGAGCGCGCCGTACCGGGCGCCGGTCAGCGCGGTGGCGGTGTCCACGAGCTGCTGGAGAGTGGCGCGCAGTTCGAGAGCGGTGCCGACGCTCAGCACCGCTTCCAGGAGCACCGGCAGCCGGGGCGACGGCGCGGTGCCGGACGGGGCGGTTGTTCCCTCGTCCGAGGGCCCCGCGGCCGTGTTCGCCGCGTCTTCGGTCATGCGCCGCACCCCCCGAGGTGTTCAGCAGGCGAGCGGGTCGAGGACCAGCGGCTGGATCTGACCGTCCAGCATGGCGCCGAGTCCCAGCACGGAGCACACGTCGGGCCGCTCCGCGATGTGCACGGGCACGCCCGTGGCCTCCCGCAGCCTCTGATCGAGACCGGGCAGCAGTGCGCTGCCGCCGACCATCATGATTCCGCAGTCGGCGATGTCGGCGACCAGGTCGGGCGGGCAGTCCCGCAGGATCTTGCCGAGACCGTCGAGCACCGCGGTCAGCGGCGCGTGGATGGCCTGTCGCACGGCAGCGGTGTCGACACGCACCGAGCGGGCCAGGCCGGTCGCCACGTCACGGCCGTGGATCTCGGTCGTGGTGGGCCCGCGCGCGGCCAGGCCGCTTCCGCTGAGCGCCACTTGCAGCGGGCGTACGGACTGGCTCGGCAGCATCAGATCGTGGTGCTGGCGCAGATGCTGGATCACCGCGTGGTCGATGGCGTCGCCGCCGATCGGGATGCGTGCGGCGGTCACGATCGAGCCGAGGGAGAGCACGGCGATCTGGGTGGTCGCCGCCCCGCACACCATGATCATGGAGGCGGTCGGCTGCTCGACGGGGAGCCCGCAGCCGACGGCCGCCGCGATCAGTGTGTCGACCAGCTCGACCCGCCGGGCACCCAGCCCGACCAGGGTCTCGACGGTGGCCCGCTGGGCGAGCGGATCGCTGTCGTGCGGGGTGCAGGCGGCGGCCCGCAGCCGGGGCTTGCGGCGCAGTTGGCGGCGGAGCTTCTCGCCGAGCAGTTGGCGCAGCATGCGCTGGGCCATCTCGATGTCGATGACCGTTCCGCCGGTCACCGGGCGGACCACCCGGATGTAGTCGGGGGTGCGGCCCGTCATCTGTTCGGCGAGTTCACCGACGGCGATGAGGGAGCCGGTGCGGGTGTTCACGGCGGCGGCGCTCGGTTCGTCGACGACGAGTCCGGGCCCCTTGACATACACGCGGGTCCGGGCGGCCCCGAGGTCGACGGCGACATGGCAACGGCGCAATTGCTCAAGGCTGACGGTCACGGCGGGTTCTCCCGGGAGCGCGGATGGGGGTACCGGCGGCAGCCGGCCCTCCTGGCATCGTGCGCCGTTCGGAGTCATCGCGCGCGTCGGGGTGAGCCGTAGGGGGGACGGGGCTGACGGGGTGACAGCGGAGCGGCGTACGCGGAGGTCAGCCGGGCAGCAGTCGCTGGAACAGCCCCCAGGTGAATTCCGCGACATGGCATTCACCCGTTCCGGGCGCGGTGATCGCGAGTGCCCACCGGGTCGGCGCGCCGCCCTCCATCGGGCGGGCCGGTGCGAAGGCCCGTGCGACCTCGTCCACCGTGGCCGACCAGGGACGCAGATCCTCGACCGCGCGCAGTTCGGGACCCGCCCTCCCCGGCGTCCGGACGAGCCATTCGTTCCATACCGCCCCGCCCGGCGCGACCATCACCTCGAAGCGCAGATCCGGCCAGAGCGGCACCGGCCACAGCAGCGCGTCGCACTCCAGGTCGCCGATCGTGCGGTGCGTGGACGATTCGGGCTCGCCGAGCACCGAACGGTAGCGGCGCAGGGCGCCCCGTCCGCGGGGCGCCCGCACCATGGCCTGCCAGCGGCGGTTGGCCTCGCGCATCTCGGCGAGCGAGGCGCTCAGCTCCTGCCGGGCGTCGGCGACGAGATCCGGTTGATGGTCGGCCATCCGGCGCAGCAGGACGAGCTGGAACTCACGAGGGCCGAAAGGCGGGTTCGCGGTCACGGAATCAACAGTTCCACACAGAACCCTCACACGAGCGGCTTTCTAGGTTGTCCTTTTGGCATCTAATCTGCGGGCGCCATGGATTATTGCCACCCGTGTCAGCGGCATCTCAACGGTGCCCTGGCCTGTGCCGGATGCGGAACCCCCGTCGAGGCGCTGAGCCCGTACGTCACGCCCGCGTTCTCCGGTCACGAGCCGGACGCGGTGCACGAGACGTCCGCACCGCTCCGTCCCGGCGGCCGACGCCGCCGGGGGCACGGTGCCGACCGGCCCGCGCGCGCCACCCACGGATCCCGCGGGGCGGACCGACGGGGCGGGGGAGAGGTGCCCGACGCCCGGGAGGGGCGCGGCCGGCGCGCGCATCGTCGCCGCGGCCGGACGGCTTTGTTCGCCGTCCTCGGCGTGGTGCTCGCCGCCGGGGTGCTGAGCCTGGCCCAGCTGGCCATCGAGCCGAACGGCGACGACCGCGCCTCGGACTACGTACGCGAATCGACCGAGGTCACGTCCGAACCGGCCCCGAACCCTTCGGCGAGCGACGCGCCCGAGCGGCCCGGTCCGGTCGACGGTCCCTCCATGCTCCCGGTGACCGATTCGCATCCCGCCGACGCCACGGGTGCGGGCGCGGGCACGGCGACCGGCGACGCCCGCCCCGAGGGCTCCGGCGCCGAGCCCGGCCCGGCCTCCGCCGCACCCCCGGGTGCCACGGACGATCCGTCGCCCGACCCCGACCCCGACCCCGGCGCCGACGAGGAAACACCCGCCGACCCGGCGGACCCCGACCGACCCGGCGGTGGTCCGACCCGGCCGGCACCGGCGACGTCGGCCGGCCCCGGCCCCCGCCCCACCCCCACCCCCACCCCCACCCCGGCACCGACCCGGTCCGAGACGTGCTGGTTCCTCTTCTTCTGTTCGTGAGCGGTCCGTACCGGTCCGTCCGGTCGCGTGGCTGGAGGCCGCGCCATGTCCCCAGCCGCCGGACGGGCCTCAGCCGCCGGACGGGCCCGACTCGCCCAGCATCCGCCGCAGCAGGTCCCGCAGTACGGTCCGGTCCTCGTCCGACAGCTCGGCCAGGGGCTCTCGGGCGAAGGTGAGCGAATCGCGCAGTTGCTGCGCCGTGCGGGCACCCTTCTCCGTCGGGGCGGCCAGCTTCACCCGCCGGTCGGCCGGATCCGGCCTGCGCTCGACCAGTCCGCGCGACTCCAGCCGGTCGACGATCCCGGTGACGTTCGACGGCTCGCACTTCAGCTTCTTGGCGATCCTGCGCATGGGCATCGGCTCCAGGGAGAGCAGCCCCAGGACGCGCGCCTGGGCGCCGGTGAGCGAGTGGGCCGCAGCGGCCTCGTCGTACTCCTCGTAGTAGCGCGCCACGACGGTGCCGATGAGTTCGACGACTTCGAGGGTCAGAGGGTCTGTCCGGGGGGTGGCCATGACACCCAGGATAACCATTTACTTGACAATATGAAATATTGAGGAGCATGGTTGTTTCACATCGTGAAGCATTATTGGTTTCCCGGTCGGCCCCGGCAGGCCGGCGAAGCCCCCCCACCCCGTGAGGCATTGAGGAGACCCCGAGCCCATGTCTGCAGCACTTCCCACGTCCGGCCGCGAATGGCATCTGGTCGCCCGCCCCCACGGCTGGCCGAAGGCCGAGGACTTCGCGCTGCGTGAGGCCCCGGTCACCGCCCCCGGCGAGGGGCGCGTCCTGGTCCGCAATCTGCACTTCTCGGTCGACCCCTACATGAGGGGAAGGATGAACGACGTGAAGTCGTACGTTCCGCCCTTCGAGCTCGACCGCCCCATGGACGGCGGCGCGGTCGGTGAGGTCATCGCCTCGAACGCGGAGGGCATCGCGGTCGGCGACCACGTCCTGCACGGCCTCGGCTGGCGCGAGTACGCCGAGGTCCCGGCCGGGCGCGCCGTGAAGGTCGATCCGTCGCTCGCCCCGCTCTCCGCCTATCTCGGCGTGCTCGGCATGACCGGACTCACCGCCTACGCGGGGCTGTTCGAGGTCGCCTCGTTCAAGGAGGGCGACGCCGTCTTCGTCTCCGGCGCGGCCGGTGCGGTCGGCAGCCAGGTGGGCCAGATGGCGAAACTCAAGGGCGCCTCGCGGGTCATCGGCTCGGCCGGTTCCGACGAGAAGGTCAAGCTCCTCGTGGAGGAGTACGGCTTCGACGCGGCCTTCAACTACAAGAACGGCCCGGTCGCCGAGCAGCTGCGCGCAGCCGCCCCCGACGGCATCGACGTCTACTTCGACAATGTCGGTGGCGAGCACCTCGAAGCGGCGATCTCCTCGCTCAATGTGCACGGCCGCGTCACCGTCTGCGGAATGATCGCCCAGTACAACGCCACCGGGCCGACCCCCGGCCCACGCAACCTCGCCCTGGTCATCGGCAAGCGGCTGCGCATCCAGGGCATGCTCGTCGGCGATCACGCCGCGCTCCAGCCGCAGTTCGTCCAGGAGGTCGCCGGCTGGCTGGCCTCGGGCGAGCTGAAGTACCGCGAGACCTTCGTCGAGGGCATCGAGAACGGCTTCGACGCCTTCCTCGGTCTGCTGCGCGGCGAGAACACCGGGAAGATGATCGTTTCCCTCGCCTGACAGCCGCTCCGGCGCAGGCGTTAGGCTCATCCACAGGCCGTCGCGATCGTGGGCGCGAGTCGCGGCGCACAGCAGAAGGATATTTCCGACATGGCTCTTCAGGACATCACCGTTGCCTACACCGCCGTCGCCACCGCCGAGAACGGCCGTGACGGCCGCGTCTCGTCCGACGACGGCAACCTCGATGTCATCGTCAACCCGCCCAAGGCCATGGGTGGCAGCGGCGCAGGCACCAACCCGGAGCAGCTCTTCGCGGCCGGTTACAGCGCCTGCTTCCAGGGCGCCCTCGGGGTCGTGGCCCGTCAGGAGAAGGCCGACATCTCCGGCTCCACGGTGACCGCCGCGGTCTCCATCGGCAAGACCGCCGAGGGCGGTTTCGGCCTGGAGGTCGCGATCAGCGCCACCATCCCGAACGTCGACGCCGCCACCGCGCAGTCGCTCGTCGAGAAGGCCCACCAAGTGTGCCCGTACTCGAATGCCACGCGCGGCAACATCAAGGTCGAGCTGTCGGTCGCCTGACCGCTCACCGCCGACCGAGGGCCGCACCCCGCCGGGGTGCGGCCCTCGGCCATGCACCGGCCGCACCGTGACGGGAGCGGCCCCCGGCCCCCCAGTACGCTGACGCCATGCGTGATCTAGGGGCGGGCTTCGGCTACTTGATAAAGGGACAGCGCTGGGTGGGCCGGCACGGCCGCTGGTTCGGCTTCGGGCTGCTGCCCGGCCTCATCACCCTCGTGCTGTACGTGGCGGCGCTCGTCGGCCTCGGCCACGGCGCCGACGACCTGGTGTCCTGGGCGACGCCCTTCGCCGACGACTGGTCCGCGCCCTGGGCCGGTCTGCTCCGCACCACCCTGACCGTGCTGGTCCTCGCCCTCGGGCTCTTCCTCGCGGTGATCACGTTCACCGCGGTGACGCTGCTGGTCGGCCAGCCCTTCTACGAGTCGCTGTCCGAGCAGGTCGACCGTACGGAGGGCGGCGAGGTCCCCGAGTCCGGGCTGTCGCTCTGGCGCGAGCTGTGGATATCCGCCCGCGACAGCATCCGCATCCTGGTGCGGGTGGGGCTGTACTCGGCGCTGCTCTTCGCCCTCGGGTTCATTCCGGTCGTCGGCCAGACCGTCGTCCCGGTGATCGGCTTCTGCGTCACCGGCTACTTCCTCTCCGAGGAGCTCACCGCCGTCGCCCTCCAGCGCCGCGGCGTGGTCCTGAAGGACCGCCTCGACCTGCTGCGCGGGCGCCGCATGCTGACCCTCGGCTTCGGCGTACCGCTGGGGCTCGCCTTCCTGGTCCCGTTCGTGGCCGTCTTCCTGATGCCGGGCGCCGTCGCCGGGGCCACGCTGCTGGCCCGGGACCTGGTCGCGGCCGACGAGGACGAGGGCGCGGCCCCCGCCCCGTACACCCTCGACAAGGGCTGAGGGGATCCGTCCCCATGGCCGAGATCGTCGCCGTCGCCGTCATCACGGTCCTCGCCGTCATCAGTCCGGGCGCGGACTTCGCGACGGTCGTCCGCAACAGCTGCCTGTACGGCCGTACGACGGGACTGCTGGGGGCCGTCGGAGTCGCCGCGGGTGTGCTCGTCCACGTCACGTACACGATGCTCGGCGTCGGGCTGCTGATCGCCTCGTCCACCGCCCTGTTTCACCGCGATGAAGCTGGTCGGCGCGGCCTATCTCGTCCACATCGGGGTACGGACCTTCCTCGCCCGCGACGATCTCGGAATCGACCTGGACTCGAAGCCGCGGTTGACCCGGCTCGCGGCCCTGCGCACCGGATTCCTCACCAACGCACTGAACCCCAAGACCACGCTCTTCGTCGTGTCGACCTTCACCCAGGTCGTCGGGCCCACGACCGGCCTGTGGGAGCAGGCCGGTTACGGGTTGTTCATGTCCGTCGCGCATCTCGGCTGGTTCGGCCTGGTCGCGCTGTTCTTCTCGAACGCGCGGCTGCGCGCCGCGGTGCTGCGGTGGCAGAAGGCCCTCAACCGGGGCATCGGAACGGTGCTCGTCGGACTGGGCGTCACCCTGGGCCTGGCCCGCTGAGCGACGCCCGCCCGACCGGGTTCAGCTGGTGTGCACCTCCAGCGCGGACCGGACCGCGGACTCCAACGCCCCTTCGATCCAGGCCGGTTTGACCGAGGTGTGGCAGCCGGCGAAGTGCAGCGGCCCCTCGACCGACCGCACGTCGGCGAACAGCTCGGTGTGCTGGCCCGGCAGCAGGACCGACGCCTCGCCGTACGCGTACGGATCGCGCATCCACGACTGGGTGGCGCCGACGCCGGTGTAGAAGACCTCGACGCGCTGCCCGTACACGTCCTGCACCCCGCCCAGGGCGTGCGGATAGCGCTCGTCGTCGTCCAGCGAGTCCCACTTCAACGCGTCGTCGGCCCAGCTGTACGAGGCGAGGACCACGCCGCCCGCGCTCTTCTCGACCGGGTGGGACGGCTGGAACATGAAGCGGTTGGGGTTGTCGGTGACCGATCCGCCGCCGATGACGTGCGCCGCCTCGGGCTGGTTGCGGGCGTCGGCGCGGTACGCCGCGTAGTGCACGCGCTGGTTGGGCGGGAGGTGCCCGGGGGGTACGGAGGGGTGGGCGCCCAGCAGCGAGCCGTCGGCCGGTGCCTTGCCCCGACGGTAGGCGTCGTACAGGCCGGGCCTGATCCTCTCCAGCTCGGTCTTCCAGTCCTTCTCCTCGAACTCCCACCAGCGGCGGCTGAATTCGAGCAGCACCTTGGTCGCCGCGTCGTAGTGGATCTCGGTGATCGCGCGCCGCTTGCCGTACGAGAGCGCGGGAGCGACCGGGATGTGGCGCAGTCCGGAGAACGGCACGGTGATGATCGCCCGGTCGCCGGTGAACGTCTCGCGCACGAGCGGCTTGCCGTCGCGTCCCTCGGACACCGTCTCGACCCGGACGCCGCCCGCGCCGTGGCTGATCCTGGTGGCCCGGCGGTCCAGCCGCACGATGTCCTTGACCCGCTCGTACATCGCGTCGGCGAGCGTGGCCGTGCCGCCCGGCAGTTCGAAGAACGCTGTGTCCGGGCTGATCAGCGAGGCACCGATGAAACTGTGCACAAAGGCGAGATGGAGCCGGGAGGTGAGGTTCTCGACCGTGCCGATGAGGTCGATGGTCCGCTCGTCGAGTTTGGCGGCCTCGGTCAGGAAGCGGTACATCGACCAGTGTCCGTACCGCTGGATCACCCTCGCCCAGCCCTTGACGAGCTCGCTGCCCTCCTTGCCCTCGAACTCCTGGCGCACGGGGGCGAAGGCCTCGCGCACGATCGTCGCGGCGGTCTTGTTCTCGAACTCCGCGGGGACGCCGAACGAGCGGTTGATCGCCTGCGGCTTCGCCGCGTAGTCGGCCTTGCGCATCCGCACGCCGTTGACGTGGATCCAGGTGCGGTTGACGGGCCGGCCCTCGGCGTCGACATCGACCAGGTAGAAGCGGCGGCGCTTCAGGTCGAAGCCGTCGATGAGTCCGGTGACCAGCGGGTGGCTGTCGGGGATCCGCATGGCACCGGCTTCTGCGTACTGGTGCGGGTCCGCGAACGGCGCTTTCGCGTTCTCGTGGCCGCCCTTGCGGAAGGTCTTGATCCGGCCGCCGACGCGGTTGCCGTTGGCCTCGATCACGGTGACGGTGTGCCCGGCGCTGCGGAGCAGATGGGCGGCGGTGAGCCCGGCCGGGCCCGCGCCGACGACCAGCACCTTCTTGGGGGCCTTGCGGCTGCGCGGCAGGCCCTTGGACAGCAGGATGTCGCGGTAGTGGGGGACCAGCGGCTGGTCCTGTTCGTCGCGTACGAGGATGGCGCGGGCGATGGTCAGGCAGGCCGCCCAGTCCGATCCGGCGGCCGCCGGTGCGAGCGCGGTGCCGGATGCGGCGGCGCCGACGGCAGCGGGGGGGGCGGCACTTGCGGTGCCGACGGCGGTCGAGGCAAGGGCGGCGGCACCGGCGGCGGCGCCCGTGAGCACGGTGCGTCGGGAGGGCGGGCCGGAGGGAGGTCCGGCGGTCTCGGAAGTCATGCGCCCCACCCTGGGGCGCTCCGGACGGCGTCCTGTGCCCGGACGCGCGTAGATCACCCGGAAATCACCCGGAGGTGACGTTCATCGATCTTGCCGTACCGGAATCGTCGAAGGCCGTGTCATGCTGGGGGGTTCTCCGGATCGTGCGGTTGCGGCGAGCCCAGCAACGTCAGGAAATCCTGGAACGCCACGGACATGTCGACCGAGTCCGGGTCCAGCAGCCACTGGTACTGAAGCCCGTCCATCACCGCCACCAGCAGCGGCGCCGCGCGCTCCGGCGTCAGGCCGCCCGGCAGCCGCTCGCCGTACTCCGCGCGCAGCGTCGTCGCCATGCTCGCCCGGACCTGGGTGTAGCGGTGGGTGAAGAACTCCCGCGCGGGGTGACCCTCCGTCACGCTCTCGCCGAGCAGTGCCGAGAACGTCTGGACGATGCCGGGTCGCATCGCGTTGTACTCGACGAGCGAGGCCAGCAGATCGGTCCGCCATCTGCCGTCGCTCCGGGTCCCGCCGCCGGTGTCCCACTGGTCGCGCTGCTCCAGCACGGCGACGAGCAGCGCCTCCTTGGTGGGGAAGTAGTGCAGGAGGCCCTGCTGGCTGAGGCCGACCCGCTCGGCGACGGCGCTCAGCGAGGCGCCCCGGTAGCCGCGCTCGGCGATCACTTCGAGAGCGGCGCGGAGAATCTCCGCCCGCCGCTCCGCGCTTCTGGCCCGCGCCATCGCCCCGGCCCCTTTCGGTGCTCCATCGGTCCCGCACCGAGGACCGTACGCCATCCCGGTAAATCACAGACTGATAACGAAGCCTACTGCTTTACCGGTCATGCGGTCACTATGGAGACATTCAGTGCAGGACACCGACGAGGAGGTACGGCCGTGGCAGGCGCGTCCACCCCCACCCACCCCGATGCGGCCCGCGACGCCGCGGTCGAAGCGGCACTGTCCGCACTCGGGCTCGACGACAAGACGCGGCTGCTGGCCGGGCAGGACATGTGGTCGCTGCCCGCGCTGCCCGCCGTCGGACTGCGCTCCCTGGTGATGTCCGACGGGCCGATCGGCGTCCGCGGGGTCGCCTGGAACGCCGACGACCCCTCCGTCGCGCTGCCCTCACCCACCGCGCTCGCCGCGACCTGGGACCCGGACCTGGCCCGCCGGGCCGGCCGGCTGCTGGCGCAGGAGGCCCGCCGCAAGGGAGTGCACGTACTCCTCGCCCCGACCGTGAACCTCCACCGTTCCCCGCTCGGCGGGCGCCATTTCGAGACGTACAGCGAGGACCCGTACCTCACCGGCGAGATCGGCACCGGTTATGTGCGGGGTGTGCAGGACGGCGGTGTCGGAACCACCGTCAAGCACTTCGTCGCCAACGATGCCGAGACCGAACGCTTCACCGTCGACAACCTCGTGGCCCCGCGCACCCTGCGCGAGATCTACCTCGCCCCGTTCGAACGCATCGTCAAGAACGCCCACCCCTGGGGCATCATGGCCGCCTACAACCGGGTCAACGGCTCCACCATGACCGAGCACCGCTATCTGCAGAACGCGGTGCTGCGCGGCGAATGGGGCTTCGACGGCTACATCGTCTCCGACTGGCTGGCCGCCCGCTCCACCGTCGCCGCCGCGAACGGCGGCCTCGACGTCGCCATGCCGGGCCCGAAGACCGTCTACGGCAAGGCGCTCGCCGACGCCGTGCGCGCCGGTGAGGTCGAGGAGTCCGTCGTCGACGGGGCCGTACGGAACGTGCTGCGGCTGGCCGCCCGCGTCGGCGTCCTGGACGGCGCCCCGCCCGCCGTCGACGAGGCGGCGCACCCCGCGACCGTCGACGGCGACGCGCTGGCCCGCGAGATCGCCCGCCGCTCCTTCGTCCTCGTGCGCAACGAACGCGCCGCGCTCCCCGTCGACCCGGCCGCCGTGCGCAAGGTCGCGCTCAGCGGGGCGCTCGCCCGGGACGCCCGGGTCCTCGGCGGCGGCTCCGCCCAGGTCTTCCCGCACCACATCGTCTCGCCGTTGGACGGCCTCACCGCCGCCCTCCCCGAGGACGTGCTCGACTACCGGGTCGGCGCCGACCCGAACAACGAACTCGCCCCCGCCGAGCAGGGCTTCGAGCTGAGGGCCGTCTGCCACGACGCCTCCGGCACCGTCATCGGCTCGGCCCCGCTGCGTGGCGGCACCCTCCAATGGACCGGCACCGACTTCCCCTCGGGCGTGACCCCCGAGACGCTGCACAGCGTCGAGATCACCGGCACCTTCGTCCCGCGCGACGACGGCGAGCACGTCTTCGGCACCCGCGGCACCGGAGCGCTCACCCTCACCGTCGCGGGCGAGACCCTGTACGACGAGGTGCACCGGGTCACCGGGTCCACCGACCCCGGCGAGGCGTTCTTCGGCAACCCCCTGGAGCGCGGCCGGATCATCCTCACCGCGGGCGAACCCGTCGAGGTGTCGCTGCGGCAGATCCCCGACACCCTGGGCGAGGACGCGCCGATCTCCGGCGTCTCGTTCGCCTTGTGCCACCTCGGGCCGCGCCGCGACCCCGGCGAACTGATTGCCGAGGCGGTCGAGGCGGCCCGTGGCGCGGACACCGCGATCGTCGTCGTCGGCACGACCGAACGCGTGGAGTCGGAAGGCTTCGACCGCACCGACCTCAGGCTCCCCGGCCACCAGGACGACCTGGTCAGGGCCGTCGCCGCCGTCAACCCGAACACCGTAGTGATCGTCAACTCCGGTTCCCCGGTGGAGCTTCCGTGGCGCGAGGAGGTCTCCGCCGTCCTGCTCAGCTGGTTCCCCGGCCAGGAGGCCGGCCACGCGCTGGCCGACGTCCTGCTCGGCGCCGAGGAGCCCGGCGGCCGCCTCCCCACCACGTGGCCGGTCGCGCTCGCCGACGTCCCGGTCTCCAACACCACGCCCACCGACGGCGAACTCCGCTACGAGGAGGGAGTCTTCGTCGGCTACCGGGCCTGGGAGAAGGCAGGTACCGCGCCCGCGTACCCCTTCGGCCACGGACTCGGCTACACCACCTGGGAGTACGAGAGCCTGACGGCCGGCCCCGACTCCGCCACCGTCCGCCTCCGCAACACCGGTACCCGGCCGGGCGCCGAGACCGTCCAGCTCTACCTGGCCCCCCGGGACGACACCGCCGAACGCCCGGTCCGCTGGCTGGCCGGTTTCGCGCGGGTCGAGGCGGCGCCCGGCGAGAGCGTCGAAGCGGTGATCGCACTGGAGCGGCGCGCGTACGAGATCTGGGACGAGACGGCGTACGACTGGACTCTCGTCCCCGGCACGTACGAGGTGCAGGCGGCCCGTTCGCTCGGTGACGTACGTCTGACGGCGGCCGTGGAGGCCAAGGAGTAGCGGGGCCACGGAAGAACGGGAGGGCCCCGCTCAGCGGCATCCGACGCCGCCGCGAGGCCCTTCCCCGCTCAGCGCACCGCGAATCCGTACACCGTCGTCGAGACGTACTCCTCGCCCGGCCGCAGCACCGTGCTCGGGAACCCGGGCCGGTTCGGGGAGTCCGGGAAGTGCTGGGTCTCCAGCGCGATCCCGGCGCACGGGCCGAACGGCCGGCCGTCGAAGTGGTCCGCCGTGTACAGCTGCATGCCCGGTTCCGTCGTGGTGACGGTCAGGACCCGCCCCGACGCCGCGTCGTACAGCTCGGCCGCGGGCCCGGCCCCGTCCAGTACGAAGTTGTGGTCGTAGCCCGCCCCCACCGGCTTCGGCTCACGGAAGTCGAACCGGGTCCCGTCCACCGGCAGGAACTCGCCCGTCGGCAGCGACTCGGCGTCCGCCGGAGTGATCCGCCCGGCCGCGATCCGCAGCACCTGCCCGAGCGCGCTGCCGCTGTCGGCGCCCGCGAGATTCCAGTACGTGTGATTCGTCAGGTTCAGCACCGTCGGGGCGTCCGTCGTCGCCCGGTACGCGATCCGCAGCGCCCCGCCCTCGTCCAGCGCGTACGTCGCCGACACCGACAGACGCCCCGGGAAGCCCTCCTCGCCGTCCTCGGAGACCAGGGACAGCTCGACGCCGTCGGCCACTCCACGCGCCCGCCACACGCGCTTGTCGAAGCCCCTGGCCCCGCCGTGCACATGGTTGCGCCCCTCGTTCCGCGTCAACCGGTGCGTGTGCCCGTCCAGCTCGAAACAGGCACCGCCGATCCGGTTCGCGTACCGCCCGACCAGCGCCCCGAAGTAGGGGCCGGAGAACGTCTCGTACCCGGCCAGGTCCGGCAGCCCGAGCGCGACATCCGCCCGCGCCCCGTCCCGGTCCGGCACCTCGACCGACTGCACGATGCCGCCGTACGTCAGGACGCGCACCCGCGTACCGTCCCGCTCCAGCGTCCAGCGGTGCACGACGGCACCGTCCGCGAGGGTGCCGAACTCTTCCGTACGCAGCACTGTGTTCGAACCCGTGTCCATGATCACGGAGCCTACGCGGGCGGCCGGGCCGCGGTGACATTGCGGTAGGCGATCTCCGCCAGCCGCGCCTGTCCGTTGCGCCCCGGATGGAACCAGTCCCACTGGCTGAGCTGCTTGCCGGTGAACCGGTAGTCGTAGACCGCACCGCCGTCGTAACGGCAGCGCAGATCCTTCGCGCAGACCTCCCGCAGCACCCCGTTGTACGCCACGACCCGCTCCTGCACCGAGGCGCGCCGGGCCACGGCCTGCGCGCCCATGTCGTCCGCGTCGCCCAGCATCGACTGACAGATCCCCAGCTTCCAGATCTGCTTGCCCAGCGCGTTGCCGCGCCCCGTCTGCCAGAGCCGCATGAGATCCGGCACGCTCGACACGTACACCTGCGCCTTCGGTGCCCCGGCCCGCAACTGACGCATCGCCGCCTCGAAGGACGACCGGAAATCCGCCACCGGCGTCATGATCCGTGCCGAGTCCCGGCAGGCGTCATTGGCGCCGATCATCACCGTCACCAGATCCGGCTTCTCCTTCGCCGCCAGCGCCATCTGCTCCGGCAGCTGAGCGATCCTGGCCCCCGTCGCGGCGTGGTTCCAGCTGCGCGCGGCGGCCCCCGACTCACCGAGCAGCCGCACGGCGAGGCTGCGCACCTCACTGTCCGTGCCGGTCGCCCAGGACACCTCGGGGCAGTCGGCCAGCACCGAACAGGCGTCGAAGCCGCGGGTGATGGAGTCGCCGACGGCGGCCACCGACCCCGGACTGCGGTCCCAGACCGGACCGGGCCTGGCGGACGGGTGCCGCTGCCCGGAGGCCGACCCCTTCGTCGTCCCGTCCCGGTCGGCGTCGCAGCCGGTCAGTACGGCGACGCCGAGCAGCGAGACCAACGCCAGGACAGCGGTCGCGATGCGCGAACGGTGACGGGCGGAACGATCCTGCATCCCTTGGTTCCCCTCGTTTATGCCCCCGGCAATCCCTTGCGGCACCAGGTGTGAGGCCCGGGTGCCCCGCAGGGTGAAAGCTCAGCGAATGAAGTGCCCAGGACCGACCGTACGTCACACCTCGACCGCCGCCGCGCGGTAGCTTTTCCTCGTCGAACCAGCGGTGCACACCCTCGCCCGGCTCCACTCGGGTGGCTTTCTGTAAATCACATCACGTCACGTACTGCCCCTTTTCAGGAGATTCACCCCGATGCTGTTTACTGATGACAACCTCGGGAGCCGGCCGAGAAGCGACGGTACGGGCGCGAGGCCGCTGGGGAAGGCGAACTTCGTCCCACACTGGAGGTCCCGGTGACGACACGTGGAGTTCTGTACGTTCACTCCGCACCGCGCGCGCTCTGCCCCCATGTCGAATGGGCGGTGGCGGGCGTCCTCGGTGTGCGCGTCCAGCTCGACTGGATCAGACAGCCGGCCGCGCCCGGCACCTGGCGGTCCGAGTTCTCCTGGCAGGCCCGCCCCGGCACGGCGTCGAAACTGGCGTCCGCGCTGCGCGGCTGGGATCTGCTGCGCTTCGAGGTGACGGCGGAGCCGAGCCCCACCACGGAGGGCGAGCGCTACAGCTCCACGCCCGAACTGGGCATCTTTCACGCCGTCACCGGCATGCACGGCGACATCCTGGTGCCCGAGGACCGGCTGCGGGCCGCGCTGGCGCGCTCCGTCCGGGGCGAGACCGACCTGGAGGCCGAGATCGCCAAGCTGCTCGGCAAGCCGTGGGACGACGAACTGGAGCCCTTCCGTCACGCGGGCGAGGGCGCACCCGTGCGGTGGCTCCACCAGGTGGTGTGAGGGCGCGGAATTCAGCCGCTCCGGCGATCGAGGAGCGGGGGTCCGGGGGCGCAGCCCCCGAAGCGCCCCGTGCAACGGACGAAACCCGTCTCCCCGGCTGGGGAGACGGGTTTCGGTGTACCGGGGCGCGGACCGCAGGTCAGACGCTGCGGAACGCCAGGACCACGTTGTGCCCGCCGAATCCGAACGAGTTGTTGATCGCGGCGATCGGCCCCTCCGGCAGCGGTCGAGGCGTGTCGCGCACGACGTCCGCCTCCACCTCCGCGTCGAGGTGTTCCACGTTGATCGTCGGCGGAGCCATCCGGTGGTGCAGCGCCAGGACCGTCGCGACGGTCTCGATGCCACCGGCGCCACCGAGGAGATGACCGGTCATCGACTTCGTCGCGGAGATCGCGACATGGTCGAGGTCGTCGCCCAGAACCTTGCGCAGCGCCTTCAGCTCCGCGACGTCGCCCTGCGGCGTCGAGGTGGCGTGCGCGTTCAGGTGCACGACCTCGGACGGCTTGAGGTCCGTCTGGTCGAGCAGGTTCTGCAGCGCGGCGGCGATGCCGCGACCCGTCGGCTCGGGCTGCGCGATGTGGTGGGCGTCGGCGGACAGCCCCTGGCCCAGCACCTCGCAGTAGACCTTGGCGCCACGCGCGGCGGCGTGCTCCGCGGACTCCAGCACGACGACGCCGGCACCCTCGCCGAGCACGAAGCCGTCACGGCGGGTGTCGTACGGACGGGAGGCCTTCTCGGGCTCGTCGTTGTTCTTGGACATCGCCATCATGTTGGCGAACGCGGCGATCGGCAGCGGGTGGATCGCCGCCTCGGTGCCACCGGCGAGGACCACATCGGCGCGGCCGGTGCGGATCATCTCGACGGCGTACCCGATCGCCTCGGCGCCCGAGGCGCAGGCGGAGACCGGAGTGTGCACACCGGCCTGTGCGTTGACCTCCAGGCCGACGTTGGCGGCCGGGCCGTTGGGCATGAGCATGGGCACGGTGTGCGGGGAGACGCGGCGTACGCCCTTCTCCTTGAGCACGTCGTACTGGTCGAGCAGGGTGATCACGCCGCCGATACCGGAGGCGATGACCGAGCCCAGCCGCTCGGGCCGGATCGCGTCGTCCTCACCGGCCTTGCCGGTGAAACCGGCGTCCGCCCAGGCCTCGCGGGCCGCGATCAGCGCGAACTGCGCCGAGCGGTCCAGCTTGCGGGCGAGCGGACGGGGCAGGACGTCGCCCGGGTCGACCGCCGCGAGCGCGGCGATCTTGACGGGCAACTCGGCGAAACGTTCGCCCTCGAGAGGCTTGACGCCGGAACGACCGGCCATCAGACCTTCCCAGGTCGACGCCGAGTCGCCACCCAGCGGAGTGGTTGCGCCGATACCGGTGACGACCACGGTGCGATTGGTCGAGTTCACTGGAAAATCTTCTCCACGTGTAGAGGGTCGTGAATCAGCGGCGCCACCGCCGGGTGGCGACACAGAGCCGGCCTGATCAGGCCTGGTGCTTGAGGATGTACTCGGCAGCGTCGCCGACCGTCTTGAGGTTCTTGACGTCCTCGTCGGGGATCTTGACGTCGAAACGCTCCTCGGCGGCGACGACGACCTCGACCATGGACAGCGAGTCGACGTCCAGGTCGTCGGTGAAGGACTTGTCCAGCTGGACGTCCTCGACCGGGATGCCGGCGATCTCGTTGACGATCTCGGCGAGACCCTTGACGATCTCTTCCTGAGTGGCGGCCATGTTGGCGCTCCTTCGATGTTTATCTGCTGGGTTCTGGCGTCCGGGCCGAAAAAGGCCTGGTGTGCCTAGGGGAGGGTAACGACCGTCGCGGCGTAGACGAGACCCGCCCCGAAGCCGATGACGAGCGCGGTGTCGCCGCTCTTCGCCTGACCGGTCGCCAGGAGCCGCTCCATGGCGAGCGGAATCGAGGCGGCGGAGGTGTTGCCGGTGGTCTCCACGTCACGGGCGACCGTGACGCTCTCCGGCAGCTTCAGGGTCTTCACCATCGAGTCGATGATCCGCATGTTGGCCTGGTGCGGAATGAAGACGTCCAGGTCTTCCGGGGCGATCCCGGCCGCGTCCAGCGCCTGCTGGGCGACCTTCGCCATCTCGAAGACGGCCCAGCGGAAGACCGCCTGGCCCTCCTGCGTGATGGCCGGGAACTTGACGTTGCCCCGGGAGTCGAGCGGCAGCTGCGACACGTCGCCGGTGTGGAACTTGTCCCAGGACACGGTCTGCTTGATCGTGGCGGCCTTGTCGCCCTCGGAACCCCACACGGTCGGGCCGATCGCGGGCTCCTCGGACGGGCCGACCACGACGGCGCCGGCGCCGTCACCGAACAGGAAGGCCGTCGCCCGGTCCTCCAGGTCGGTCAGGTCCGACAGCCGCTCCACGCCGATGACCAGGACGTACTCCGCCGAGCCCTCGACGATCATGCCCTTGGCGAGGGTCAGTCCGTACCCGAAGCCGGCGCAGCCGGCCGAGATGTCGAACGCGGCGGCCTTGTCGGTGCCCAGCCTGTCGGCGATCTCGGTGGCGATGGCGGGAGTCTGCGCGAAGTGCGAGACGGTGGAGACGACCACTGCGCCGATCCGGTCCGGGCTTATCCCGGCGTCGGCGATGGCCTTGCCGGACGCCTCGATCGACATCGCGGCGACGGTCTCCTCGTCGTTCGCCCAGTGGCGGGTGGCGATGCCGGAGCGCGAGCGGATCCACTCGTCGGACGAGTCGATCGTTTCGAGGATCACCTCGTTGGGCACGACCCGGGTCGGGCGGTAGCCGCCGACACCCATGATGCGTGCGTACGGGGCGCCCTTGCTGGGCTTGATCTTCGACATGCTCTCGGGCTCCTTAGGCGCCTGCGTGCTCGATGACGAGCGCGCGGGCGGCGTCGAGGTCGTCGGGGGTCTTCAGCGCGAGCGTCTGCACACCGGGCAGCGCGCGCTTGGCGAGACCCGTGAGGGTGCCACCGGGGCACGCCTCGATGAGAGCCGTGACGCCCATTTCCTTGAAGGTCTCCATGCACAGGTCCCAGCGGACCGGGTTGGCCACCTGGCCGACCAGCCGGGAGATGACCTCGTCGCCGATGGCGACGGCCTTCCCGTCGGCGTTCGAGACGTACGTCACGGTCGGGTCGGCGATCTTCAGCGCCATCGCGGCCTCGCGCAGCCGGTCGACGGCGGGTGCCATGTGGTGCGTGTGGAAGGCACCGGCGACCTTGAGGGGCACCACGCGGCGCACGCCCTCGGGCATGTCCTCGATCAGCGCGGCGATCTGCGCGGCGGTACCGGCGGCGACGATCTGGCCGCCCCCGTTGACGTTCGCCGGGGTCAGGCCGAGCTTCTCCAGATGAGGGACCGTCACCTCGGGGTCGCCGCCCAGCAACGCGGCCATGCCGGTCTCGGTGACCGCGGCGGCGTCGGCCATGGCGAGCCCACGGGTACGGACGAGACGCAGCGCGGCCTCCTCGCCGATGACTACGGCGAGGGCGGCTGCGGTGATCTCGCCAACGCTGTGACCTGCGACGATGTCAGGCGATGCGTTGAGTGCGGCGGCGGACAGCAGACCGGCGGCGACCAGCAGCGGCTGCGCCACCGCGGTGTCACGGATCTCCTCCGCGTCGGCCTTGGTGCCGTAGTGGGCGAGGTCGAGCCCGATGGCGTCGGACCAGGCCGCGATGCGGTCGGTGGCACCGGGGAGGTCGAGCCAGGGAGTCAGGAAGCCGGGCGTCTGAGCGCCTTGGCCGGGAGCGACGAGTACGAGCACCCTCACACTCTCTCTTGTGAATGGTCCGGAACGCCCGTGGGGACAGGGACGAAGAACCGTATGGGGAATTGTTGATGTCCGACAAAAGTTTAGGACTGCGGATCCCTGGCGGCCAGGCGCCCCAGAATCAGGGCGATTCGCAGAGTAAACGCCGAGCGGACATCGGAGGGTGACCATCCGGTGACGTCTGTCACACGTCGGAGCCGGTAGCGCACGGTGTTGGGGTGGACGAAGAGCATCCTCGCCGCGCCTTCCAGGCTGCTCGCCTGTTCCAGATACACACTCAGTGTCTCCAGGAGCGCGGAACCCGCTTCTTCCAGCGGTCTGTAGATCTCCTCCACCAATTGGTCCCGTGCGGCGGGGTCTCCCGCCATCGCGCGCTCCGGCAGCAGATCGTCGGCCAGCACCGGCCGCGGGGCGTCCTGCCAGGCACCGCACGCCTTCAGCCCGGCGGCGGCGGCCTGCGCGGACCGGGTGGCCGCCAGCAGATCGGGCACCACCGGCCCGGCGACGACGGGGCCCGCCGCGTACGGGCCGATCAGCGCCTTCGCGACATGCAGCGGGTTGTCGCTGCCGCCCGCGATGACGACCAGCCGGTTGCCGAGCACCCCGGTCAGGACCTGGAGCTTCGCGTGCCGGGCGGCCCGGCGGATCGCCTCCACGGTCAGTTCGCTGTCGCCGTCCGGGGCCGTACCGAGCACCACGCAGACGTGTTCGGGCGAGTTCCAGCCGAGCGCCGCGGCACGCGACACGGCACCTTCGTCGGCCTCGCCGGACAGCACCGCGTTCACCACCAGCGATTCCAGCCGGGCGTCCCAGGCGCCGCGGGCCTCGGCGGCCTGCGCGTACACCTGGGCGGTCGCGAACGCGATCTCCCGCGCGTAGACCAGCAGTGCCTCCCGCAGCACCGACTCGTCGCCGGGCGCGGCGACCTCCTCGATCGCGGCCTCCATGACCTCGATCGTCGTACGCACCATCTCGACGGTCTGCCGCAGCGTGATCGCCCGGGTCAGCTCGCGCGGAGCCGTGCCGAACACATCGGTGGAGATGGCCTGCGGGGTCTCCGGATGCCGGAACCACTCGGTGAACGCCGCGATCCCGGCCTGGGCCACCAGGCCGATCCAGGAACGGTTCTCCGGCGGCATCGCCCGGTACCACGGCAGCGTCTCGTCCATGCGGGCGATCGCGTTGGCGGCCAGGCGGCCGGAGGACTGCTCCAGCCGTTTCAGGGTCGCGGCATGCAGGTGGGCGTCGTTCGCAGCGGGCTGCTCAGGATCGGGTCGGGGCACGAACACAAGACTGCCTCATCGGACCACGTGGACGGAGAGCCGGGGCTGTCGCGGGTCGTACTGCCGGGTAGCGGACGGGGGCCGTGGAGGGGCGCGGGCCCGCGGGGACGGTCCCGGGCAGCCCGCGCCGGGCTACCGTGGACGGGTGATATCCGTTCAGCGTTCCGACGACCGTTTCACGGGCGGGGACGAGGCCGCCGGCATCGAGTCCCTGCACGCCTTCTCCTTCGGCGGCTTCTACGATCCGGACAACCTCCGCTTCGGCGCGATGCTGGCCTGCAACGAGGAGCGGCTCGCCCCCGGCGCGGGCTTCGACGAACACCCGCACAGCCACACGGAGATCGTCACCTGGGTCGTCGAGGGCGAGCTGACCCACCGCGATTCGACCGGCCACGCCACGGTCGTACGGGCCGGGGACCTCCAGCACCTCAGCGCCGCAGCGGGCGTCCGTCACGTCGAGCGCAACGACGGCGACGGTCCGCTGACGTTCCTTCAGATGTGGCTGGCCCCGCTCGAACCGGGTGGCGAGCCCGAGTACACGATCGTTCCCGGCATCGCCGACTCCACCCCGTACGCCCTCCCGGCGGCCGGCGCGATGCTGAACGTACGCAGACTGGCCGCGGGGGAACGCACGGCGGTGCCGGACGCGGCGCGGGCGTACGTCCACGTGGTGGCGGGGCGTGCGGGGATCGGCGACGAGGAGCTGGGACCGGGCGACGCGGCGCGGATCACGGGGGAACAGGGACTGGAACTGGTGGCGGCCGACGCGGCCGAGGTGCTGATCTGGGAACTGTCGGCCTGAGTCGGCGGGACCGCGGGCAGCCCGAATCCGGATCGGTCGCGGTGCGGCGATGAGTTCTGCCGGCCCGAAGAGTCTGATCACTGTTACCGACAACGCAGGAGGAACGCGTGGCCCAGCTGCTGAGAGTCCAGAATTTCAATGTTTCCAGTGACGGAATCGGGGCCGGTGAGGACCAGAGCTTCGAGAGACCGTTCGGCCATGTCGATCCGGAGAGGCTGTTCTCCTGGGCCGGCGCCACGGCGAGCTGGCCCATGCGCACCGACCCCGGGGGGAGCCGGGGCCTCGACGACTACTTCACGCGGGACTACGCACGCAACATCGGCGCCGAGATCATGGGCCGCAACAAGTTCGGGCCCCAGCGCGGGCCCTGGCAGGACCATGAGTGGCGCGGCTGGTGGGGGGACGAGCCCCCGTTCCGCACTCCGGTGTTCGTCATGACCCACCACAAGCGTCCTTCGTTCACGCTCTCCGACACCACGTTTCACTTCGTCGACGACGACCCTGCCACGGTCCTTGAGCAGGCGCGGGAAGCGGCACAGGGCAAGGACGTCCGACTCGGCGGCGGAGCGACCACCATCCGGCAGTTCCTCGACGCCGACCTCGTCGACACCCTGCATGTGGCGGTCTCGCCGGTGAAGCTCGGATCCGGGGTACGGCTCTGGGAATCGCCCGATGAGCTGCTCGACCGGTACCACCTGGAGATCGTGCCCAGCCCGAGCGGCGTGACGCACCACCTGTTCTGGCGGAGGTGACACGAGGCCGCGCCCGGCGTCGCCGGGCGCGGCCGACGCCGGCATTCCGGTGAAATGACCGCGTGGTTGCGGGCGGGACGCCGACACGGGCCGCGGTACTCGTCCGCGACCACCGCACAACCCTCGACAGCGAAGCGCTACCGGTCCGTGTCCCGGCGCCACATCGACCACATCGGCGGCCCGGACCGGAACGACATCTCCTGCTGCACCGCGAAGCCGTGCCGCCGGTAGAAGGTCAGGTTGCGGCGGTTGCTCGACTCCAGGAACACCGGCCGCCCGTCCGCGTCCGCCTGCTCCAGCAGCCCGCCCAGCACCTGCGATCCGCGCCCCGTGCCACGCGCGTCCGCGTGGGTGCCGATGTACTCGACGTACCAGTGCGCGGGCTCGGCCGGGTGGCGGTGCTCCAGCGCGAGCAACCGCATTCCGGTCCGGGGCAGTTGGGCCCGGCCCGCCCGCAGGAGCGTGCCCGCGTTGCGCAGCAGATAGCTCACCGGCAGCTTCCACTTCCCGGGCTCCGCCCACACCGCCGCCACCGTGCGCTCCGGATCCGTCCACACCCGGCCCGCCGGGACCTGCTGTGCCAGATGCGCGGTGAACAGCAGCCGCAGCCTCCGGTCCCGGTCGTGCGGCATCAGCCAGGACCAGACGGGGTCCTCGGCGTAGGCACTGGCGAGTACGGAGGCGAGCGCCGGAACGTCGGAGACGGCGGCGCGGACTATGGCGGCCATGGCCGAAGAGAGTAGCGGTTCCCGGACAGTCCGACGGGGCTTCGTCCGGGAAAGCTGGAAGACGCCTCAGGAGGGGCCGATAGTCTCAGGGAATCCTGGTTCGGACATCGCTACGCACGGAGGCCCTGATGATGCGGTTGGAGCGGGGTTCAGGCCGGCTGTACGGCATGATGCTCATGCTGGCGGCGGTGGTCCTGCTCGTGGACCAGCTCACCAAGATGTGGGCGGTCTCCGCGCTGTCCGACAGCGAGCGCGTCGCCGTGATCCCCCCTCTGATCCACTTCCGACTGCTGTACAACCCTGGCGCCGCGTTCTCCATCGGCACCGGGGCGACATGGGTGTTCACCTTGGCGGCGGCAGCGGCAGTGGTCGGCATTCTCTACACCGCACGCCGACTGGCCTCTGCGGGCTGGGCGCTCGTGCTGGGCGCGCTGCTCGGCGGTGCGGTGTCCCACCTGGGCGACCGACTCCTCCGCGAGCCCGGGGTGGCCCGCGGGCATGTTGTGGACTTCATCGACTACGGCCCCTTCGTGGGTAACGTCGCCGACATCGCGCTCGCCTGCGGGTGCGTCGCGGTGGTGCTGCTCAGCCTGCGTGGTGTGGAGCTCGCCAAGGTGCCGGGCGAAGAATCCGCCTGACCCGGTACGGGCCCACGTGATCTCGGCATCTCCGACCACGTTCCGCGGCGCGGACTCGTCCATCAGGCAGAAGAGTTCGGCACCGGCCCGTACTCAGCACGGGGCCGCAGGCGAGCCGGGTGGCCCGGGGCCGTGGTGGCGCTGACGGTCTCACCTGTCATCGTGCGTCGCTCCTCCTGTCTTGACCGCGACGTCCAGGCGCGGCTCGCCGGCCCTCTCGTTGCGGCCCTCGTCCCTCGGTGGCGACACGTCCTCGATGCCAGGATGGCGGCGGGCCGATACGACGAGGCAGGCGATGGCGCCGAGGAAGACCACGACGGAGGTCCAGTTGTTCAGGCGCAGGCCGAGGAATGTGTGGGACTCGTCGATGCGCAGGTACTCGGTCCAGAACCGGCCGACCGTGTAGGCGGCGACGTACAGGGCGAAGGTCCTGCCGTGACCGAGCGCGAACCGGCGGGCCGCCCAGAGGACCAGTGCGGCGACGCCGATGTCCCAGAGGGACTCGTAGAGGAAGGTGGGGTGGTACGTCGCGATGTCGAGCGTGCCGGACGGACGGTGCGCGCGGTCGATCTCCAGGCCCCAGGGGAGCGTGGTGGGGCGGCCGTAGAGTTCCTGGTTGAACCAGTTGCCCCAGCGGCCGATCGCCTGCGCCAGGGCTGTGCCGGGGGCGACCGCGTCCGCGAAGGCGGGGAAGGGGATGCGGTGGCGACGGCAGCCGATCCACGCGCCGACCCCGCCCAGGGCGATGGCACCCCAGATACCGAGCCCGCCCTCCCAGACGTACAGCGCTCGGATCGGCTCGCCGCGTTCGCCGAAGTACGCGTCGGGGCTGGTGATCACGTGGTACAGCCGTCCGCCGGCGAGACCGAACGGCACTGCCCAGATGGTGACGTCCGCGATCACGCCCTGATCCCCGCCGCGCGCGACCCAGCGCCGGTTGCCGAGCCAGACGGCCACGAGCACGCCCAGGATGATGCAGAAGGCGTACGCCCTCAACGGAACCGGGCCAAGGTGAAGAACCCCGGTCGAGGGACTGGGAAGGTAGGAGAGATTCATGGTCGCTCCGTTTCACTCACTGCCCGACGAGGCCGGCGTCCGAGGGCTGCGCCGAGTGCGGAGATCCAGATCAGCAGCAAGGGCAGGGAGATGAATGCCATCGGGGTCAGGGCGGTGGACAGGAGCAGGTATCCGATGCCGGACGCGGTGATCGTGGCGGCGAGGATCCAGCCGACGACGACCTCCCAACGCCGCAACAGCGCGCCGTGCCGGGAGGCCGCGCAGGCAGCCGCGGCGAGCACGGCGAACGCGAACATCTTGACACCGTCCACACGCTGAACCACCTCGAACAGTGCGCCGGCCCTGCCCGGTGACGCTGGATCGGCTCCAGACACCGCGATCAGTTCCATGACGAGTTGCGCGCATGCGAGCGCCCCCGCGACTCTCCCGGCCCATCCGGCCGAGCGAGCCGCAGTGTTGTTGGTTCGGCGGGCCCGGTCGAGCAGTCCGGATCCGACGACAAGCAGGGCGGCAGCTGCCACACCGTGGACGAGCAGCGCCCGGACGACGACCTGGACCGGCCGGTCGGCGTACGCGGTCGCGATCCCGGCGTGTGTGTCACCGACTTCGGGCGTGGCTCCCCATGCGGCGGCGAGCCCGAGAATCCACGCTGCGGCGTGCACGTATCCGGCGGCGCGGACGGTGATGCCGGTAGCGGGCTCTTCGGCGATTGTGGTCATGCGATGTCCTCCCGGGTCCTGTCTCGGATTGCCTGGGCGAACGCATCGCAGCCGGTGCGCCATGCGGCGTCCAGGTCTGCGCCGGGCGGGAAGCGACCGTCGAGTTCGAGCACGACCATGCCGTGCGCGAATGCCCAGACCGAGCGCGCGACGTGAAGGTCGCCGTGCACCGCGTTGGCCAACGGCGTTGCCGCGCGGTCTTCGAGTCCTTCGGGAAGCGCGGCGCGGACGAGCGGCCGACCATGAGTGATGCGGTAGAGGTGCGGGCTGGCGAGAGCGTGACGTCGGTAGGCGCGGGCGAGCACGAGCAGGGGTGGTTCGACGCCGATCTCGGCTTCGGCGGCCTCCAGTTCCTCAGCCAGCTGGGTCATCCCCTGCACTTGGAGTCCGGCCTCGACAGCGGCCTTGTCAGGAAAGTGCTTGTACAAGGAAGGTGCCCGGATGCCGACACGCTCGGCGATGCGCCGCATCGACAACGCATCCGGACCTTCGGCGTCGAGCAGTTCCCGGGCGGCGGCCATGATCTGCTGCGCGCGGTCAGCCACGGCGCTCTTCCCCGGGAACCGTGATCGCCCCGGAGAGGAACGACGGCGCCTTCCATGCATCCTGGAAGGGCCGGGTCGGGACACTGCTGCACGGGGTGCTGCTGGCTGTGGCGGTGTTCACTGCAGCCCTCTCACGTTGCGACCGACGACACGGCTAACGATGTTAGCCGCGTGGCGCCAAACTATGGCTAACGACGTTAGCCGTCAAGCCTGGAGGGTGCCGAATTCCGACCTGTCGATCCTCAACGTCCATACCGGTTCGACGAGTTCTGTCTGATTGGCCGTCAACCCCGGTTGCGACGAAGGATTCTCGCCGAGGCGTGGCGCCGGCCCAGGGAGGAAGGTGTCGACCTGCTGAGTATGGAGGGGCGCCGACGGTCGACCGCGTCGGCAAGAGTTCGCGGATCCCCCAGGACGGCCAGGTCCCGATGGTGCCGCCGGCCCAGCTCTACGCCGCGGACGTGCCCGATCTGCCGCTCCCGGACGGTACTGATCTGCTGCAGCTGCTGTGGTGCCCGTTCGACCACGCCGAGGACCACCTGCCCCGGGCCGAACTCCGCCGGCGGACCGCCGCCGACGTCAACGATCCGCTCGGCGCTGCCCCGCAGCCCGCGGTGATAGGCAACGACGACTACCTGCCGGAACCGTGCGTGCTGCACCCCGAGACGGTCACCGAGTACCCGGCCCCGCACGAGCTGCGCGAGGAGCTGGCGGAGCGGGTCGAGGCCTGGGAGGACGAGCACGACTTCTGTTACCAGCACGACCTCGGCGTTGCCCCGGGCTGCAAGGTCGGCGGCCACGCTCCGTGGAGCTTCTCCGACCCGTTCCCCATGGCCTGCCCCGAGTACGGCTCGGACGTCCGCCCGCTGCTCACCATCGACGACAGCGAGTGGGACGGCGGCAGCGGGAGCCGGCGACCGGTCGAGGATGCCGGCTACACCGGCCTGCACTTCCTCGGCCCGGCCCGTGTCACGCAGCTCGACATCGGCCGTGGCCACAGCCTGCAGCTGTACGTGTGCACCGCTTCCCACGACCACTCGCACGTGCGGAACATGCAGTGACATGACGCATGCTGCCCGTGGCGGCACGCGTCACGGGGGAGCGGAAGGGAGCCCGGGACGACCATCGGTCATCCCGAACCCCCTTTGCTGTACGGGCTTGCAGCGAATTCAGCGGAGCCCGTCCACGAAACTCTGCCAGGCGTCGGCCCCGACGGTCAGGACGGGGCCGTCCGGGTTCTTGCTGTCGCGGACGGGGATGGCGCAGGGGAGGCCGTCGGCCACCTCGACGCATTCGCCGCCGGTGCTTCCGCTGTAGCTCGACTTGCGCCAGGCGGCGCCGCCGGTGACGGTGCACTCGACGCATTCGCCGCCGGTGTTTCCGCTGTAACTCGACTTACGCCACCGCGCGCTCTTCAGGTCGCGACTGGTCTCCATAACGCTCCTCCATCACGCGGGCGATCAATGCCGCCGACGCCTCCACGGAGAGGGCGGCAGCCTGCAAGTGAGCGTAACGGCGTGCGGCGTCCCGGATGGTCTCGGGGTTGGCGGTCATGTGGCCGGAGATGAGGTCCTCCGTGTAGACGATGTCAGGATCGTCGTCGAAGCGCATCGTGGTGAACGACCCAGCCAGGCTCGCGTGTTCACCGGCCTCGAAGGGCAACACCTGAATCCGCATCCAGCGGTGGTCGGCGTAGTCCAACAGGCGGGCGAGTTGCTTCCGCATGACCTCGCGTCCGCCGATCGGCCGGTGCAGCACCGCCTCGTCGAGAATGGCCCAGGCGAGCGGTGGCCGTTCCCGCTCCAGGATGCGCTGGCGTTCCATCCGGGCCGCCAGCAGCCCGTCGACGTCGTCCGGCATACCGGTGGCGAGCACCGCCCGCGCGTACCCCTCCGTCTGCAACAGCCCGTACACCAACTGCGCCTGGTACGTGGAGATGTACGCCGCACGGGCCTCCATGTCCGCGTACGGCTGGAACCAGGTCGGCAGCTGGCTGCGCAGAACCAGGCCGACGAGGCGCGAGAAAACGCCGCCCGTGCCGAGTGCCGCGTCCACCCGCTCGGAGAAGTCGCGGGTGGGTAGCTTCCTCGTGGTCTCGATCTGGCCGATCAGGGAGCCGGTGCAGAAGATGATGTCGCCGAGCTGCCCCTGTTTGAGGTTGTGGGCCTCTCTCTGACGGCGCAGCTCCCAGCCGTAGTAGTCCAACGGGGAAGCACTGGGATCGAGAGTCTGGATGTTGGCCACGGCGGGGGGCACCTCCGGCGTTCAACGCCTCACGGCGTTCGTTTCCGTACGTAGCCGAGCGTAATCACGGCACTGCACTCTGGTGACATGAATCACGTAATTGATCCGCAGGCCGACGATCTCCTGGAGGCGACCTACCGCGCCGACTTCGCGATCGGTGAGCACTCGGCCCGGCATCTGCGCCGCATTCTGCGGCTCTACCTCACCGGCTGGGAACTCCTCGATGTGGCCGGCGCGGCGGAGTTGGCGCTCACCGAACTCATCGCCAATGTCGTACGGCACGTTCCCGGCCGCCGGTGTCAGACGCTCATCTTCCTGCTCCCGGCCGGTGGCGTGCGCGTCGAGGTCGCGGACGGCTGCCCGGAACTGCCCCGCGCGGTCATGGGCGATGCGCTCGACGAGGGCGGGAGGGGGCTGGTCCTCGTCGACGCCGTCACCGACCGCTGGGGCGCGGAACCGCGCCGCGACGGCCGTGGCAAGACGGTGTGGTTCGAGTGTCTGGCCACGAAAGCGGCCGACGGGTGACGCCTTTCAGCGGCCGGAGCGGAGCTCTGCGAGCACGGCGTCCGTGAACGCCGGCCACACCTCCACCGCCCACGGGCCGAAGGCGCGGTCGGTCAGCGCGACGCAGGCCGCCCCCGCGACCGGGTCGATCCACAGGAACGTGCCGGACTGTCCGAAGTGTCCGAAGGTCGCGGGGGACGAGGAACTGCCCGTCCAGTGCGGTGACTTGTGGTCCCGGATCTCGAAGCCGAGTCCCCAGTCGTTGGGGTTCTGGTGGCCGTAGCCGGGCAGCACGCCCTTCAGGCCGGGGTGTACGACGGTCTGCGCGGCCAGCACCGTACGCGGGTGGAGCAGCCGGGGCGCCTGCACCTCCGCCGCGAACCGCACCAGGTCGTCGACGGTCGAGACGCCGTCCTTGGCGGGCGAGCCGTCCACCGCCGTCGCCGTCATCCCCAGTGGCTCCAGCACCGCCTGGCGCACGTACTCCGGGAACGGGATGTCGGTGGCCTTGGCTATGTGGTCGCCGAGGACCTCGAAGCCCGCGTTGGAGTAGAGCCGCCGGGTGCCGGGTGCGGCCGTCGCCCGGTGCTCGTCGAAGGCGAGGCCACTGGTGTGCGCGAGCAGATGCCGGACGGTGGAGCCCTCGGGCCCGGCCGGTTCGTCGAGTTCGACCGCGCCCTCCTCGTACGCCACGAGCGCCGCGTAGGCCGCGATCGGCTTGGTGACGGAGGCGAGCGGGAAGCGGTGCGCGGCCGGGCCGTGCGCACCGACGACCGTGCCGTCCGCTCGTACGACGGCCGCAGCCGCGGTGGGGACGGGCCAGTTGTCGATCATCGCCAGGCTCTGCATGCGTATGAGCGTAACGGGCATCTCCGGCGCGCCGACGGCCGGTGAGGTCGAGCGACGGACAGCCGACCTGCCCACCATCGGCCACGGAACGTAAAAACGGTTTGCCGCGGGACCGGCCGACACGCACGCGTGGCGCTGTGCCGCAAATCGGCGCGGTCCTTGACGAGTGCGGGGGCGACAGGACGCTCTTCGGCCGGAGCCCTGACGGCGGCTGGAGCGGTGCATCACCTTGAGGTCGCCGCAATTGGCGGCCGAAGGTGAGCAATGGCAACCCCCGCAGCGAGGCGAACCTCAAAACGAGTAAGCAATACGGTGAGTGCCCCGACGTGCTCGGATCCCTCGCCCAAGGGCCATTTCGATATCCCCGACAGGTGCGCGACGACAGCTACATAAGGGTCGCGCAACGGTCAAAATGCTTTAAATCATCTTATTTGGCTTCACGATTTCCGTCATGGGGGTTCGATTTCGGACACTTGCGACTTCCGGTTCGGACAATACGGGACTTAGGGGCGTTTCGTGGTGTGGATCTTTTGCGCATAATTTGGCAACAGTTGGTAAGCTCATGACTGGATTCCAGCCAAGATCTCGGATCCGTGACCTCGAAACCCTGTGCGTGACATACATTCATTTCGACGCCGGGAATGGACCGGTGCTTAGCCCCTCGGGGCTTCTGCACGATCAGGAGAGAAATTCTGAATACGTAAGAGAGCTGCAACCATAGGTGCCGTGCTGACCAGTGCGACTCCGCTGTTCGGGGCAACACCCACTTCGGCCGGCGAGACCGGCGCCGAGGCTCTGTCCTGCAAGACCAGCGCCGGCAGCACGGGTGGCTGGGCCGAGTGCACCGGATCCGGTAAGTGGCGCGCCAAGGCCGTGTGCGACTTCGAGTCGGACAAGTATTCGGACCGTGTCGACCAGAAGAGCGGCACGGTCCGGGTCTATGTGCCGGACTGCACCTTCAACATCGAGAGGGTTGTCGTCGAGCTCCTCTGACGCTGCCTGAATGACCGCGCTGGGGCGTAGTGCAAGTACGCCCCAGCGCTATCTCTAGGATCGCACATGCCACTGATCGAAGTGAATGCCCTCCACCAAGGGTACAAGCGTAAACCCGTTGTTCGTGGGCTCGACCTCGAACTTGACGTCGGCGCCTTCGGCCTCCTTGGCCCCAACGGTGCGGGGAAGAGTACGCTCCTGCGGAGTCTCGCCACGATGAACCGGCCTGCCTCGGGGAGTGTTCGCGTGTTCGGTTATGAGGTCACCACGGCGAAGCAACTCCGGGCGGCCCGGCGCGAAATCGGGTTTCTTCCGCAGAGTTTCGCCTACCCCGCAGATTTCACAGTGACCGACTTCGTGGGGCATTGTGCGTGGTTGCGTGAGATCCCCCGGAATCGTATTCCGAAAGAGGCTGCGGAAGCGATCGAACGGGTAGAGCTTGGCGACCAGGCCGGCACGCCGCTACGGAGGCTCTCCGGTGGCATGTTGCGTCGAGCGGGCATTGCCCAGGCGATCGCCGGACGACCACGACTGGTAATCCTCGACGAGCCGACTACGGGGCTTGATCCGCACCAGAGAGTCAGGTTCAGGGAGCTCATCCGGGATCTGGCCCGGGAGAGCTGCGTCCTGCTCAGCACCCACCTGGTCGAAGACGTCGCCCATACCTGCTCGCAGATCGGTGTTCTGTACGAGGGCACCCTGCGTTTCATGGGTGCGCCCGCCGAACTGGAAAGGTTGGCTACCGCCGACGCTCCCGGGGACACCCCATTGGAACGGGGCTACGCATCGGCCCTGGGTCGCCAGGCTCCACAGGGGGCCAATACTCCATGACCGGACTCTTTGTCGAACTCCGCCGCACTCCCATGCGTTGGGTGGCGCCGCCTTTGCTCATCGCCGCCGCTGCCATGGTTTTTCTCGTCGGCGCGGACTGGCGGGGCTCCTGGCCGGAGACCTCCGCCGCAGCCACCCGCGCAGCGATACCTTTGATGGTGGCCGCCGTCGGTATGGCGGCGCACCGGGCCTCTCGGATCCGCCGCAGCGGCGCGGACGTACTTCTCGCTGCGCGCCCCCTGTATCAGGTGGAACTGACACGTCTGACCGCTGACGCCGTGTGGCTCAGCGCCGTATATCTCGTCTGTACTGCATTCACATGCATTGTCACGGCCGGGGCGCCCGGCCGACCCTGGCCCGAGTACGCCCTTTTTGGGCTCTCTGGAGTGGTATTCGCGCTGGCACTCGGATACTTCGTCGGGCAAGTGCTGCCCAGCCGTTTCACCGGCGCGATTGCGGCTGTCGGGGGGTTCATGCTCTTCAGTCTCGTGTTCAGCTCGCAGTCCTCCCCGCTCACCAATGTCGTCTTCTATCACGCCATCGATGTGCGTCTGTCGGATACGCATCTGGCGTGGCGACTCGCGGTCACTGTGCTCGCTGTTGCGGCTATGTGCACCGTGAGTTCGCTGAAGAGCCGGGACCGGTCCATGAAGGGGGCGGCGAGTGCTGGCGGGCTCTTCTCCGTGGCCACGCTGATCTGCATCGCCGCCATGCCTGGTAACGACAGTGATCTCCTGGAGACCCGTCAGGCGGAGAAGCCTGTGTGCGCGCCAGGCGGGGGAAGCAGTGTGTGCGTGTGGCCCGAACACGCGAAACGACTCCCTGAGGCAGTCGACGCGGCGGAGAAAGCAGCCGCGGCTGCGAAGGGTGTTCTGCCCGCCCCGAAGCGCTACGCGGAGCAGGGATTGGAGCGGAACGGCTCGGGCGGCTTCACGCTGGACCACGGTCCAAAAGACCTCCTGCATACCGCTCTTCTGGAGCTGACATCCCCGCACAAGATCTGGTGCGAAGGCAAGACGGAGGCCGAGACGGAACGGAAGATGTACGCGGGACTCCAACTGGAGGGATGGCTGGAGGCACGAGCCGCGGGCTCCCGCACCTTGCCCGCGTACGAGTACTCGGGGGATACGGGATGGCAGTCCGACGTACGTCGCGTCCTGAGTCTGCCGAGCGCTGATCAAGTAGCCCCGGCGAAGCAGTGGGCTCGTGAGATGCAGGCGCCATGCTGACCGGCGATCGTGGCTTCTCGCCGCTGAACAGCCACTTCCGGTCGCACCACAGCGCGCGCTCCCTGGCTTTCATGGTGGGCTGCACCGCGGCGCTCACGTGGTGGGGCGGTCAGGCTGTCCTCTTTCCCAACGTGAGCGGGGACAGGCCCATCCCTGCATCCGGCGCTGCCTTCATGCCGTTGCTGCTGGCGATCGGAGTGCTCGTTTCGACCATCGACGGCATGGCCGACTTCTCCCAGGCCGCGGCCCTGCCTCGCCGTCGTGTGCTTGCGTGGCACCTGACCGTGGCGTTCGGAATCGCCGTGCTCCTGGCAGGTGTCGCACTCATCCTGTCCGGCGATCTGGATGCCCTCCCACTGGCCTTCAGGAACATGCTGGGTTTCACCGGCTTGGCTGCTGTCTCCGCTGCCCTGTTGGGTTTCAGGCTCTCTTGGCTGCTTCCGGTCGCGCAGACAGTCCCGGCCTTCCTTCTGGGTGCACCAGGGGCCAAGGGCACGACGGCGCAGTGGTGGGAATGGCCGCGGGCCGGCACCGAGAGCGGAACGTCGTGGGCGGTGGCGATGGGGCTGATGACAGTGGGAATCTTCCTCGTGCTCCTGCGGCCTGATCGCAGAAGCTGACGCGCTCCGAGTTGAGCGGTGGGCCCCCGCAGATCGGAGGTCCACCGCTTCCGGACGCCCCGTACGGCCGGTCGACTGGTCATACAGTGGCAATCGGAGGAGATCCCGCAAGGCCGCGCGGTGCTCCACCAGGCACTCGGGCAGATCCCCGATGCTTACCGGCACGGCACCGACCGCCTCTGGCATCCCGCCCTGGACCAGGACAGGGACCTACGCCACCAGGTGTTCCTCACCGACACCCTCCTACGCCGACGGCGGCTCCGCCCATCTCTTTGAAGTTCGTCATCGCGGGCATGCCACGGACCGGAAGGAGACCGGAGGGGGCAGGCGGCGCTCCGGAGCACGGCCCGTACCGGCCGCCGCGAGCCGCTCCCACGTTTGCGCTTGCTTCGAGTGCACTCCAAGGTTCTAGCGTGGAGGTCATGACGGTGATGGAGAGCTCTTCCGCAAGGACGGACGTATGCGCGGCGCCGCCCAGGGCACATCCGCGCCCCCAGGGGCAGGACCGCTACACCATCAGCGAGGTCGTCGCCTTCACCGGGCTCACCGCGCACACCCTGCGCTGGTACGAGCGGATCGGGCTGATGCCGCATGTCGACCGGTCGCACACCGGTCAGCGCCGCTTCACCAACCGTGACCTGGACTGGCTGGCGTTCGTCGGCAAGCTGCGGCTGACCGGGATGCCGGTCGCCGACATGGTCCGGTACGCGGAGCTGCTGCGCGAGGGCGAGCACACCTTCGAGGAGCGGCAGGAGTTGCTGGAGGCGACCCGCCGCGACGTGAAGACGCGGATCGCGGAGCTCCAGGACACCCTCGCCGTCCTCGACCACAAGATCGACTTCTATGCGGGTGCCCGACGGGCGCCGGAAAGGCCCTGTGCCTGATGACTGACAACAAGATCGCCACGGTGGAGCTCGGCAACGGCGGCCCGCAGGTCGGTGTGCAGGGACTCGGCTGCATGGGCATGAGCGAGTTCTACGGGGACACCGACGAGGGAGCGGCGCGCGAGACGCTGGAGACGGCGCTGGCGGCGGGCGTCACCCTCTTCGACACCGCGGATGTGTACGGTCTCGGCGCCAACGAGGAGTTCCTCGCCCCGTTCGTCGGGGCACACCGGGACGAGATCACGCTCGCCACGAAGTTCGCCATAGAGCGCAAGGACGACGACCCGCACTACCGAGGCGTGCGCAACGACCCCGCGTACATCCGCCAGGCCGTCGAGAACAGCCTGCGGCGGCTGAACACCGACGTCATCGACCTGTACTACATGCACCGCCGCGACCCGGCCGTCCCGCTGGCCGAGTCCGTCGGCGCGATGGCCGAGCTGGTGCGGCAGGGCAAGGTGAAGCAGCTCGGGCTGAGCGAGGTGACCGGCGCGGAGCTGCGGGAGGCGTACACCGTGCATCCGATCGCCGCCCTGCAGTCCGAGTGGTCGCTCTTCAGCCGGGACGTCGAGCGCAGCGCCGTGCCCGCCGCCGTCGAGCTCGGGGTGACCTTCGTGCCGTACTCGCCGCTCGGTCGCGGCTTCCTGACCGGGGCGTTCGCGGACGCGGCCAAGGACCTGTCGAAGGGCGACTTCCGACAGTTCCAGCCGCGCTTCACGGGCGACAACGCGAAGGTGAACGCCGCCCTGCTGGAGCCCGTCCACAAGATCGCGGCGGCGCACGGGGTGTCGGCCGCACAGGTGGCGCTCGCCTGGGTGCAGCAGCGGGCCCAGGTGCACGGCCTGGCCGTGGTGCCGATCCCGGGCACCCGCAGGAGCAGCCGACTGCTGGAGAACGTGGCCGCCACCCGGCTCACGCTGACGGACCAGGAGCTGGCGCTGCTGGAGCCGATCGCGGGACATGTGGCGGGGGACCGGTACCCGGACATGAGCAGCACGTCCGCAGCGCGCGAGTAGTCGTTCCCGGTTCGGGTGCGGGGCCGGGTCTCCCGGCCCCGCACCCCTACGCCAGCCCCAGCGCGTACACCGCGAACCCCGTCGCCAGCAGACCCGCCACCGCCCGGCGGGCGTTCGCCGCCCGCGTACCGGTCTGCCACGGGGCCTCGAACCGGCGCGCATACCGGGCGATCAGCACCAGCAGCCCCGCGAACACCGGCATCCACGCCATCCGGGCCAGGATCCAGCCGACCGTGTCGGGCCCGGTCGTCAGCCCCGGCACCGCGCCGGCGAACGACGCCGGGACCGCCGCGGCCAGCATCGCCGTCTGGTGCCAGCACAGGATCGTCATCGCGGACAGGTTGATGACGACGACCGGCGCCCACAGCAGCGGCTTGCGCAGCAGCCGGCCGATCCGGTCCCGCAGCAGGATCGCCGCACCGCTCTGTGCGGCGGCCAGCGCCAGGACGAGCAGCGACGGCGGGTGCGAGTTCGTCCGCGCCTCGCCGGGTACGCCGACCATCGACGCCGGGTAATGGAAGGCGAGCAGCAGCGCGGCGAACAACACCGTTCCGCCGATCAGCAACAGCCGGGCGCCCCGCCTGCCGATCCGGCCCTCGCCCCAGGAGACGCCGAGCTGGTACGCGAAGAGCCAGCCCGGAAGGATGTTCAGCACGCTCAGCCAGGACGGTATGGCGTCGGCGAACGGCCCGTACCGCAGGAAGTCGACGACGGCGACCGAGCCCAGCAGCGGCACGGCGGCCCAGCCGCCCCACTTCCGCGCGGCCTTGACGCAGTACGGGGTGAGCGCCGTGACCACCGTGTACACCCCGACGAACCACAACGGCTGGATCACCAGCGTCGACCCGGTCCGCAGGGTGTCTCCGGGCACGCCGAGCGTGCTCAGCACCGGGATCATCGCCGCCCAGACGGCGGTCACCCCGAGCACCGGCCTGCCGAGGCGGGCGACGCGTCCGCGCAGCCAGGCCCCGGTGGTGGACTTCCTCCGGTGGTACGAGAGCACGGAGGCGTACCCGCCGACCAGGAAGAAGATGCCCAGCATCTGAAGCACCCAGCTCACCGGGGCGAGAGCGCCGAATGTGGAGAGCGGGCTGGCGTTGTGCAGCGCGCCGTCGCCGTCGAGGCGGAAGCCGCCGAGCAGCCAGTGGCCGGTCGGGACGGCCAGCAGCGCGAGGGCGCGCAGGCCGTCGACGGCGCGGTCGCGATGGGCGGGGGTACGGGCGTCGATGCGCTCGGCGAGCGTGCTGAGGCTCATCGGGCTTCCCCCTCCGTGATCGAGGCGAAGGCGCGGAGCGAGTCCGTGCCGGGGGCGAAGTAGCCGGTGTGCCCGTGGGCGTCATGGGCCGGCACGCGGCGTGCGCCGAACTCCGGGCCGGTCGGATCGGGGCCGTGTCCCAGGCCCGCCACCTCGACGTTCGGTACGTCGTCGATCCAGTCCGTGGCGTCCTTGGCCGCCCAGACCCGGGCGGTGGTGTGCAGATTCTCGACGTCGTCGGCGCGCATCCCGGGCGAGCCGAGGACGACCAGGTCCGTGGCGCGCAGCCGGGACGCGGCGAGTCCGCACACGACGGAGCCGTAGCTGTGGCAGAACACGGCGGGCGCGGGCACGCCGTCGGCGGCCAGCCCGTCCGTGAACCGGGTCAGCCGGTCGGCGCCCGCCTCGGCGAGCGAGCCCGTCGCGGCATCGATGCCGATGCCGACGGGAGTGGTGTAGCCGGCCCAGGCGACGACCGCGCTGCCGCGTCCGGTCTCCGCGTACAAGGACTTCGCCATCCCCGCCGGAGTGCCGTACACATCGTTCGTACGGTCGAAGGTCCCGGCGTCGATGTCCGAACCCGGCACCACGACCGCCACATGGCGCGCGGTGCTCAGGTCCCCGAAGACCTCGGCGACCTGACCGCGTCCGCGCGGGTCGAAGGCGAGGATCTGGCGGTGTCCCGATCCGGTGAGATGGGTGTACCGGGGGTCGTGACCGGCCCGCAGGGAACGGGCGTTGGCCCGGTAGCGCAGTGCCACGGGTACGCCGTCCAGATTCCCGACGACGAGTGGGTGCCGTACGACCAGGGTCTGTTGCTGTGCCGCGGTCAACCCCCGGAAGAAACGGCTCACTTCGGCGGGGGTGGTCCGCTCCGGGTCCGGCAGCTCGCGCCCCAGCACCTGATCCGCACGCCAGGCCGCGGTCCCGGGAGGTGGCCCGGTCAGGGCGTGCTGCGCGTTCCCGGACGCCCAGCCGGCCGTCCCCGCCACCATGGTGGTCGCCAGCGCGACCGCGACCAGAGTCCTTGCGTAACGGCGCATCCCGCCCCTCCCTCTCCGGCTGACCCGGCTTCCGCACGCCGTTCGGCGCGACGGGGAGGAAGGTAGGAAGGCGGTGGGTGCGGGGGCGTCGCACCAGGGGGCCAAGTGCGGGGTGCTACCGGGGTAGGGGGTGTACTGGGGGCCTGCCGCAGGGGCGGGCGGGGGGAGACCCCCCTACTGCTCCCCGGGTACCACCACGCCCGCCTCGTAGGCGAAGATCACCGCCTGCGCGCGATCCCGCAGATCCAGCTTCGTCAGCACCCGCCCGATGTGGGTCTTCACCGTCTGCTCGGCCAGCACCAGCCGCCCGGCGATCTCCTGGTTGGACAGGCCCCGCGCGATCAGCTCCAGCACCTCCCGCTCGCGCGGAGTCAGCCCGTTCAGCCGCAGTGCCTGCCCGCTCCGGGCCGCCCCGGTCGGGCCCTGCCGGGCGAAGTCCGCGATCAGGCGGCGCGTCACGGACGGCGCGAGCAGCGCCTCGCCCGCCGCGACCACCCGTACCGCCGAGATCAGATCCGCCGGCGGCGCGTCCTTCAGCAGGAAGCCGGACGCCCCGGCGCGCAGCGCCTCGTACACGTAGTCGTCCACGTCGAACGTGGTGAGCATCAGCACCTTGGGCAGGTGCACCACGCCCACGGGCGGGTTCAGCAGCTCGCGGGCCGCCGCCAGGCCGTCCATCTCGGGCATCCGGACATCCATCAGGACCACGTCCGGGTGGACCCGCCGGCTGACGTCGATGCCCTGGCGCCCGTCCGGCGCCTCACCGACCACGTCGATGTCGCTCTGTGCCGCGAGCAGTGCCGCGAACCCCGCCCGCACCATGGCCTGGTCGTCGACGATGATCACGCGGATGGTCAAGAGTCCTCCGAGGTCGGGGGCGGAACCGGGGTGAGCGGCAGCCGCGCAGCCACCCGGAAGCCGCCGTCGGGCAGCGGTCCGGTGTCCAGCGTGCCGCCCGTCAACCGTACGCGTTCCCGCATGCCGACCAGACCGTGCCCGGTCCCGGTCGTCTCCAGTGGCGAACCGGGCTTCTCCGCCCGGTCGTTGACCACCAGCACGGTCAGATGCGCGCCGTCGGACGTGACCGACACCCGGGTCCGCGCACCGGGCGCGTGCCGGACCACGTTCGCCAGGGCCTCCTGCACGATCCGGTACGCCGACAGATCCACCGCCTGCGGTACGTCCGACACATCGGCGGCCAGGGCCAGTTCGGCCGGCAGCCCCGCCCGCACCGTCGCCTCCACCAACTGCTGCAGCCGGTCGAGCCCCGGCTGCGGCGCTCGCTCGCCCTCCGTGCCCTCGCTGCGCAGCACCGTCAGCAGCCGTCGCATCTCCGTGAGCGATTCCCGCGCGCTCGCCGCGATCGCGCCGAACTCCTCGACCGCCTCCTCGGGCAGCCCGCTGATCCGGTAGGGCGCGGAATCGGCCTGGACCGTGATGACGGACATGTGGTGCGCGACCACGTCGTGCAGCTCACGGGCGATCCGGGTGCGCTCCTCCAGCAGCGTCCGCTGCGCCCGCTCGGCCTCGCTGATGGTCTCCTGCTCGGCCAGCCGGCGCTGGGCGTCGCCCCGTTCCCGCAGCGCCGTGCCGATCACCAGGACCACTGCGCCGAGGATCACGAGCAGCAGTGCGCTGCCGTTGCTGCGCTCCGGCGAGACCAGGTGCAGGACCAGGCTCGCCGCGCCCGTCGCCACCCAGATCGCGGCCAGGGTCCGCCGGGTCTCGCGCAGGGCAAGCGCGAGCAGCAGGAAGAGGTAGCCGACCAGGGTGGGCGGGGGCCACGGCCAGATGGCGAACTCGCCGACCGGATGCCCGAGCAGCGCGAGCGCACCCAGGATGTCGGCGGGGAAGATGATCCACCAGGCCTGCAGCGGCCGGTGCGCCAGCATCAGGAGCGGCGCCGCCTGGGCGACGGCCAGGGCTCCCGCCAGTCCTCCGTTCACGCCGTACCCATGGGTCAGGACATTGATCGTGACCGGGATGAACGTCGAGACGAGAGCGAGGACGACGACGTACGGCAGCAGCCGCTGCCACCGCCTCGGCGCGTTCGCCAGGAGGGGGGTCGCGGGATGGGACGGGTGGGACAGCCCGTGGGCGAGCTCGCGCAGATTGCGCCGGGCGGCGCTCAGCAGGCCGTCGACGGGCGGCGGGGGCGTCCGGGGCGGCGTGGACGGCATGGGCGGCGGGGAAGTGGGCATGGCCCGATCAGCGTAGGCGCGGCGCGGCCGGGCGGGCGTCATACCGGGGTCCCGGTCCACCGCCGCGTCTTTCGTACGGGAGCACCACCGGCGGGCCGGAGCCCGGTCGGCGGGCACCGGGCCGGCTACAGCTCGGCGAGCAGCTGGGCCTTCTTCGCGCTGAACTCGTCGTCCGTCACCAGCCCCGCCCGGTGCAGTTCCCCGAGGTGCCGGATCCGCTCCGCGATGTCCGCGGGATCGCGCCGCCCCGCGCCCGCCAGGACGGCGGCCTGCGCGGCGGGCGCCGGCTGCTTCCTGCGTACGGACTCCAGTACGGCCGCGGCGAACGGCAGCGACTCGTGCACCGGGCCGTAGCCGAGGCCGAAGATCACCGAGGCCGGGTCCTGGTCGGCCCGGGTGGGATGGGGGGCCGTAGGCTGCGCGCTGCTCACCGTTCCCGTGCCGAGCCCCGCGCCCGTCTCCACGCCCGCGGTCATGCCGGAGCCGGCGGTCACGGCGAGGCCGCTGCCCGGCCCCGGAGCCGTACCCTCCAGACCTCTCGGAACCAGCCGCAGATAGCCGTCGAAGACCTCCGGCGAGCGCCACTCGACGCCGCTCAGCTCCGTCACCGCGAACGTCTGGTCACCGGCCTTCCACTTCGCCGTGGAGGCGCCCGTCCGGAACCAGCGGAACGAGATCCGGTCCCCGTCGAAGCTGGCCCGGCCGTCGTACGCCTTGAACTGCATCGGCGCCTCGGGGGCCGCGACCAGGAACCGCTCGGCGGGCTCCGCGGCGTCGACAGGGAGCAGGGCGCGCAGTTCGTCCGCGTAGTACTCGGCGAGCGTCTCGCGCTCGGCGGGCAGCACCAGCCGGTACGGATCGCAGCCGTCCTTGAGCTGCCCGGCCGCAGCCTCCAGCAACGGGTCGGCACCGGGTCTCGGCACCGCGTGCAGCACCACCGTGCCCCGCTTGCCCGGGGTCAGCGTCACCGACGACAGCGCCGCGTGCGGGACGCGGCGTTCACGCAGGCTCTGGAAGAGCTTCGGCGTGCGTATACCCCGTTCGAAGCGGATGAGCACGGAGTCGGTGTCGAACTCCCAGGTGGCATGAATTCCGGCCAGCACATCACCCATGTGCCTCATCGTATGCGGCACTTGCCCGCACGTCCCCCTTCGGCGTAGACCGCAATTTCCGGTCGGCTGCGGCGGCTGAAGCCCTCAGATCTTCAGGACGGGCTCCTGGCCGCCGGTGATTTGTTCGTGGCAGGCGCTGTCGGAGCTCGCACAGTTCACCGAGTCGTAGGCCCCCACGCCGATGGCGGCGAAGTTGCCGAGGCTCCCGGTGCCCGGCTCGAAATAGCCGCTGTGCCCGACCGCGTTGCCCGCCGAGACGATGCGCGCGCCGAAGCCCGGGTCGACCGGGTCGGCCCCGTGACCGAGCCCGCCGAGCTCCAGGTTCGGAACGTCCTCGATCCAGTCGCCGTGGTCCCGCGTCGCCCACACCCTGGCTTGGGTGCGCAGCTGCCGGGCGTTCTCCACGCGCATGCCGGGGCTGCCCGCGACCGCGATGTCGGTGACCCTGGACGGCAGTTCATGCGCGGCGACACCGCACAGCACCGAGCCGTAGCTGTGGCAGAACAAAGAGACCGGCGCGTTGCCGGGCAACGCGCCCACCAGGGCGTTCAGCCGGACCGCGCCGCGCTCGGCGAGATTCCCCAGGGCCGCGTCCACACCGATCCCGGCGGGCGTGGTGTAGTCGGCCCAGGCGATGACGGCGGTCCGGACGCCGGGGCGCACCGCGCGCTCCGCCGCGTACAGCGACTTCGCCATGCCGACGGGGGCGGCGTTCACCCTGGGCGCGGACCGCTCCAGCGTCAGCAGGTTGGTGTCGACGCCGGGGACGATCACGGAGATTCGCTGGGCCCGGTCGAGATCGCCGAACACCTCCGCGGCGCGGCCCTTTCCGGACGGGTCGAACGCGAGGATGTGCCGGCCGCGGTCGAGCATGGAGTCGAAGCGGTCCATCCGGCGGAGCGCCTCGGCGCGGCCGTCCGGGGAGAGCCTGGAGTCGTGCATGCGCTGCCGCTCGACCGTCCGTGCCGCCACCAGGGCCCGCTGGTTGGCGTGATAGCGCAGGGTGACCGGGGCACCGTTCAGATTGCCGACGACCAAGGGGTACTTGTCGGCCAGGGCGGTGCGCTGCGCGGCCGTCAGCGAGGCGAAGAACTGTGCCAGGCGGTACGGCGGCGCGTCGACGTCGGGCAGCGCGTGCCCGGCCACGTGGCCGCGCGCCCAGGCGGCGAGTGCGAGGGTGCGCGGCTCGTCGGTGCGCTGGTGACGCACGGCGGTCCAGCCCGTGGTGGTCAGCATCACGAACACGACCGCGACGGCGAGCAGCGCGCGCCATGCGGTGAGCGTGGGGGAGGAGTCGAAGGAAGTCACTCCGGCCCACATTAGGAGACGCGCGGCGGCAGCCGTGAAGAGGGTGACGCACATCACCCGGCTGTCGGGAATTCAAGGTCGGTGGTTTCACGCTGTGTTGGTGCGGCACGTACGCTCAGGCGCGCGGAGCGCCCTCGGAGCGTCGCATATGGCCGCCGGGGCACGGCTGTTGTGAAGTCGGTCATGTCATGACACTGAGGCGTACAGCACATCGGACGGAGCTTCCATGGCGTTACCCGAGCCCGGCGTCGGCTCCTGCCCGCCAGTTCCCGGCCAGTGCCGGGACGAGTTGGTCCAGGTACGCCTCGGTCAGCGCGCGCAGCGAGTCCACGCTGGCATCGTGCCCCTGCCCCCAGAGCTGTCCGGTCACCCGCATCACCCCGCTGAACGCGGCCACGGCGACCCTCGGCCGGGGGTCCGTCGCCACGTCGAGCCCCTCGCGCTCGGCGATCAGCAGGGCGATCCGGTTCTCCAGATCGATGCTGCGCCGCAGGTGGGCGGCGAGCAGCGACGGCGTCGACTCGATCATCCGGTACGTACGCATGTGAAGTTCGACCGTGACGATCGCCTCGATCGCCTCGCCGATGCTGTTCCAGGCGCAGAGGACCGCGCGGCGCATCGCCTCGAACGGGGCCTCTGCGGCGGGGCGGCGGCGCAGCTCCGAGAGGAAGTGCGACTCCACCATCTCCTGGAGGGCGAAGGCGACCTCCTCCTTGCTGGCGAAGTAGCGGAAGAAGGTGCGCTGGGAGACCTCGACCGCGTCGACGATCTGGTCGACGGTGGTCTCCTCGTACCCCTGGGCGATGAAAAGATCGAGGGCGGCGTGCAGCAGGGCGTCCCGGGTGCGTCGCTTCTTCCGTTCACGCAGTCCGGTCGGCCGTCCGCACTGCCCGGTCGGATGCACGGCCCGCTGCCCATCGGTCACTGAAGTGGTCCTCTTTCTCCCGCTCTTCCCAGCTCAGCGTATCTGTGAGCTACGTGACAGTTACTGACTTGTGAAATGGTTTGTCAACTGTCAGAGGCTGACACTAATCTCCCGGGCATGACTAGTCAGACCACCGTCGAAAAGGCGTCGCGGGAGCCGCAGAACAGCGCCGTGCCCGCACCTGCCAAGGGGCTGCGCGGCCACCCCTGGCTGACGCTCTTCTCCGTGGCCATCGGCGTGATGATGGTCGCGCTCGACGGCACGATCGTCGCGATCGCCAACCCCGCCATCCAGAAGGACCTGGGAGCATCGCTCGCCGACGTCCAGTGGATCACCAACGGCTACATGCTCGCCCTCGCGGTCTCCCTGATCACCGCGGGCAAGCTCGGTGACCGGTTCGGCCACCGTCAGACCTTCCTCATAGGTGTCGTGGGCTTCGCCGCGGCATCGGGAGCCATCGGCCTCTCCCACAGCGTCGCGCTGGTGATCGTGTTCCGGGTGCTCCAGGGCCTCTTCGGCGCCCTGCTGATGCCCGCCGCGCTCGGCCTGCTGCGCGCCACCTTCCCGGCCGAGAAGCTGAACATGGCGATCGGCATCTGGGGCATGGTGATCGGCGCCTCGACCGCGGGCGGACCGATCCTCGGCGGGGTGCTCGTCGAGCACGTCAGCTGGCAGTCCGTCTTCTTCATCAATGTGCCGGTCGGTGTGATCGCGCTCCTGCTGGGCCTGGTGATCCTCAAGGACCACCGCGCCGAGAACGCGCCGCGCTCCTTCGACATCGGTGGCATCGTGCTGTTGTCGCAGGCGATGTTCTGTCTGATCTGGGCCCTCATCAAGGGCTCGGAGTGGGGCTGGGGCGACTACAAGACGCTCGGCTTCCTGGGCGCCGCGGTGGTCCTGTTCGTGGTCTTCGCCTTCTCCCAGAAGAACGTCAGGGAGCCGCTGATCCCGCTGGCCATGTTCCGGTCCGTGCCGCTGTCGGCGGGCGCGGTCCTGATGGTCCTGATGGCCTTCGCCTTCATGGGCGGGCTGTTCTTCGTCACCTTCTACCTCCAGAACGTGCACGGTCTCAGCCCGATCGACAGCGGTCTGCACCTGCTGCCGCTGACCGGGATGATGATCGTCGCCTCGCCGCTCGCCGGCGCCATGATCACCAAGTTCGGCCCGCGGGTCCCGCTGGTCGGCGGCATGGTGTGCACGGCGGTCGCCATGTTCGGCATGTCCCAGCTGGACACCGGCACGGGCACCCTGACCATGTCGATCTGGTTCGGTCTGCTCGGTCTCGGCCTCGCCCCGGTGATGGTCGGCGCCACCGAGGTCATCGTCGGCAACGCCCCGATGGAGCTCTCCGGCGTCGCGGGCGGTCTGCAGCAGGCCGCCATGCAGGTCGGCGGCAGCCTCGGTACGGCGGTGCTGGGCGCGGTCATGGCCTCGCAGGTCAGCTCGAAGCTGCCCGACAACTGGAAGGCCGCACAGCTTCCGCCGCTCAGCCCGCAGCAGATGGACCAGGCGTCCTCGGCCGTCGAGGTCGGCATCCCGCCGGTGGGCGGGAACGTGCCGCCGGAGGTCGCGGGGAAGATCGCGGGCGTCGCCCACGACACGTTCGTGTCAGGCATGAGCACGGCGTTCATGGTCGCGGGCATCGTCGCGGTGGTCGCCGCGCTGGTCGCCACGCTCACCAAGCGCGGTGCGAATGCCGGGGCGGGCGCGGGCGCCGGTCACATCTGATCGCCCGTCACGACGCCACCGCGGCGTCAACACAGCGCGTACGACAGCCCCGCCGGACCGTTCCGGCGGGGCTGTCGCCTATCCGGGTGGCGTGGTCCGCGGCCCCTTCCCCGGACGCTGCCCCGCGGGTCAGGGTGCGAGCAACTGATTCGCACCACCACGGGGGTCGATTTTCATGCGCACGACCGTTCTTGCCGCCGCCCTGGCCGCAACCGCCCTGATCCCGCAGACCGCGGCCCACTCCGATATCCCGCGGGCCACCGTCCACTCCGCGATCCCACGGGCCGTGACCCACTCGGCGCCCGCCCGCCCCGGTGCCTGCGGAAGCGGGCAGCTCTGCCTCTGGGCGAAGCCGGACTTCACCGGAGCCCGGCAGATCCATGAGCTGTCCACGATCGACATCGACAGCTGCGTCCCGCTGCCGAAGGGCGGCAAGGCCCAGGCGCTCGCCAACCGCACCGGGCGGCCGGTCACCACGTACCAGTCGGCGGAGTGCGCCGAGACCGGTGAGTTCGAGACCTACCCGGGCGGTGGTACCTGGGTGCCCCAGTCCCCGTACCAGATCAGGGCCTTCAAGGTCTGGGAGAACTGACGCCGGACACGCCGAAGGGCGGCGGAACCAGGGGTTCCGCCGCCCTTCGGCCGTGATCCGCCGTGCTTACGCGTCGCCGCCGGCCGCGCCCGGGTCGGCCGCGGTCACATTCAGCAGCTCGTACCGGTCGATCGCCTGCTTCAGCAGCGAACGGTCGATCCGGTTCTCCTTCGCGAGCTCGGTGAGCACCGCGAGGACGATCGACTGCGCGTCGATGTGGAAGAACCGACGGGCCGCGCCACGGGTGTCGGCGAAGCCGAAACCGTCCGCACCCAGCGACTGGTACGCACCGGGCACCCAGCGTGCGATCTGGTCCGGCACGGAACGCATCCAGTCCGAGACCGCCACGAACGGTCCCTCCGAGCCGGAGAGCTTCTGCGTGACGTACGGGACGCGCTGCTCCTCCTCCGGGTGCAGCAGGTTGTACCGCTCCACGTCCACGGCCTCGCGGCGCAGCTCGTTCCAGGAGGTCGCCGACCAGACGTCCGCCCGCACGTTCCACTCGTCGGCGAGGATCCGCTGCGCCTCGACCGCCCACGGGACGGCCACACCGGACGCCATGATCTGGGCCGGGATCTCGCCCCGCTCGGCGGCCTTGTAGCGGTACACGCCCTTGAGGATGCCTTCGACATCCACGTTCTCGGGCTCGGCCGGGTGCTGGATCGGCTCGTTGTAGACGGTGAGGTAGTAGAAGACGTCCTCGTTCTCCTCGGGGATCCCGCCGTACATCCGACGCAGACCGTCCTTGACGATGTGCGCGATCTCATAGCTGAACGCCGGGTCGTACGCGACGCAGCCCGGGTTGGTCGAGGCGAGCAGCTGCGAGTGGCCGTCCGCGTGCTGGAGACCCTCGCCGGTCAGCGTCGTACGACCGGCGGTCGCACCCAGCACGAAGCCGCGCGCGAGCTGGTCGGCCATCTGCCAGAACTGGTCGCCGGTGCGCTGGAAACCGAACATCGAGTAGAAGACGTACACCGGGATCAGCGGCTCGCCGTGCGTGGCGTACGCGGAACCGGCGGCGATCAGCGAGGCCGTGCAGCCGGCCTCGGAGATGCCGTCGTGCAGCATCTGACCGGTCGGCGACTCCTTGTACGCGAGCAGCAGATCGCGGTCGACCGCCTCGTACTGCTGACCGAGCGGGTTGTAGATCTTCGCGCTCGGGAAGAACGCGTCCATGCCGAAGGTGCGGTACTCGTCGGGTGCGATCAGCACGAAGCGCTTGCCGATCTCCTTGTCCCGCATGAGGTCCTTCAGGATGCGGACGAACGCCATGGTGGTGGCGATCGACTGCTGCCCCGAACCCTTCTTCGCGGTCGCGTAGGTCTTGTCCTCGGGGAGAACCAGCGGCTTCGCGCGCACCACACGGGTCGGGACGTAACCGCCCAGGCCCTTGCGGCGGTCGTGCATGTACTGGATCTCCTCCGAGTCGCGGCCCGGGTGGTAGTAGGGCGGGTAGCCCTCGTCCAGCTGCTTGTCCGTGATCGGGATGTGCAGCCGGTCGCGGAACCGCTTGAGGTCCTCGACCGTGAGCTTCTTCATCTGGTGGGTCGCGTTGCGGCCCTCGAAGTTCGGCCCCAGCGTCCAGCCCTTGACGGTCTGCGCCAGGATCACCGTCGGCTGGCCCTTGTGGGCCTTGGCCGCCGCGTAGGCCGCGTAGACCTTCCTGTGGTCGTGACCGCCGCGGCCCAGGTGCAGGATCTGGTCGTCGGTCATGTCCTTGACCATGTCGCGCAGCCGCGGGTCGTCCCCGAAGAAGTGCTCACGGATGTACGCGCCGGACTCGGTGGCGTACGTCTGGAACTGGCCGTCCGGCGTGGTGTTCAGCTTGTTGACCAGGATGCCCGTGCGGTCCTGCGCGAGCAGCGGGTCCCAGGAGCGGTCCCAGACCAGCTTGATGACGTTCCATCCGGCACCCCGGAACTGCGACTCCAACTCCTGGATGATCTTGCCGTTGCCGCGCACCGGGCCGTCGAGGCGCTGCAGGTTGCAGTTGACCACGAAGGTCAGGTTGTCCAGGCCCTCACGGGCGGCGATGGAGAGCTGGCCGAGCGACTCGGGCTCGTCCATCTCGCCGTCGCCCAGGTAGGCCCAGACATGGGACGCGGAGGTGTCGGCGATGCCGCGCGCCTCCATGTAGCGGTTCATCCGGGCCTGGTAGATCGCGCCGAGCGGGCCGAGACCCATCGAGACCGTCGGGAACTCCCAGAAGTCCGGCATCAGCCGCGGGTGCGGGTAGCTGGACAGACCGTTCGGCGCCTTCGACTTCTCCTGGCGGAAGGCGTCGAGCTGCGCCTCGCTCAGCCGGTCGAGCAGGAAGGCGCGGGCGTAGATGCCCGGGGACGCGTGCCCCTGGAAGAAGATCTGGTCGCCGCCCAGACCGTCGTCCTTGCCCCGGAAGAAGTGGTTGAAGCCCACGTCGTACAGCGAGGCCGAGGAGGCGAAGGTGGCGATGTGACCGCCGACACCGATCCCCGGGCGCTGGGCGCGCGACACCATCACGGCCGCGTTCCAGCGGGTCGCGTTGAGGATTTTGCGCTCGATCTCCTCGTCGCCGGGGAAGAACGGCTCGTCCTTCGTGGCGATCGTGTTCACGTAGTCCGTGCTGCGCATCTCCGGCACGGCGACGCGCTTCTCGCGCGCACGCTCGATCAGCCGGAGCATCAGGTAACGGGCCCGCTCACGGCCTCGCTCGTCGACCGCGGCGTCGAGCGAGTCGAGCCATTCCTGGGTCTCTTCGGGATCGAAGTCCGGGACCTGGCTCGGCAGGCCGCCAATGATGATCGGGTTGCGATCGGATCCGGAAGCCACGCTGTTCCTTCGCTGTTCGGTGCTGCTCTACAGGGCCTGGCCACGGGAGGACATGCCCCCGAGGTGTATGCATGTACGCCATCACCATCGTGTACCGCGAGGGCGTAAACGTCATCTCTACCGAGAGGTAACCGCCGTGTTGCGAGACATCACGTCCGGAGCGCGGGGATGGGCTGGTCCAAACCGCAACCATACGCCCAACCCGTCCAAGCGTTCCCAAAGGATGTTCGACTCCGAATGGCGGACCGAAACGGCATAAGCTGTGGAAGGACGTAAAGGGTGCGGACGGTGGCGCGGCCCCCGCAGGGGACCTGCCGACAGTGCGGCGACGTGGCAGGGAACGTCACCGTTTAGGCGGTCTCGGACGCTGGGTACTTGCGCGATCCGCCGCTCCCGTGTGGACTACGGCCAACGCCCCGCGCACGCGCGTGGCTGAAGCATTTTCCGAAACATGATCAGGAGGCAACCCGTGAGCGCGACCGCGGACCACGCGGAGGAGCGGACCAACCCGGCAGCACGCCTGGGGTTCGAGCCCGGACAGGTGGTCCAGGAGATCGGCTACGACGACGACGTCGAGCAGGAGCTCCGTGAGGGCATTGAGGCCACTATCGGCCAGGAACTCGTCGACGAGGACTACGACGACGTCGCAGACGTCGTACTGCTGTGGTTCCGCGACGAGGACGGCGACCTTACGGACGCGCTGGTGGATGCCATTGGTCTGATCGAGGACGGCGGCGCGGTCTGGCTGATGACGCCGAAGACCGGCCGTGACGGATACGTCGAACCGAGCGACATCAACGAGTCTGCGCAGACCGCCGGTCTCTCCCAGACCAAGAGCATCAATGCGGGCAAGGACTGGACGGGCAGCCGTCTGGTCACACCGAAGGCGGCCCGAGCCAAGCGCTGAACGGCATTCGCCACACACCCGCCCCGAAGGCCCCCGACGGCATGAGCACGCGCCGCCGGGGGCCTTCCGCGTGAGCGGAGTCGTGCGGCGCGGTACAGGCTGCCGGGCCCGCCCGTGCACGCCCCGCCGGCCCGCGCGGGGCGAGGCCCTGCGTCCGTGCGGGCCCGGCGGGGCGCAGGATGCCCCGTGCGGGTGCTGCGTGGCCCGCTGCGGACCCTGCGTAGGGTGGGAGCCACCCGGACAGCCCAGCCCGGTGAACGTAGCGAAGGGACGCGTCTCATGGCGATCGAGGTCGGCACCAAGGCCCCGGACTTCGAGCTGAAGGACAACCACGGCCGGACCGTGAAGCTCTCCGATTTTTGGGGTCCTCGCGGCGCCAAGAATGTCGTGCTGCTGTTCTACCCGTTCGCCTTCACCGGCGTGTGCACGGGTGAGCTCTGCGCGCTGCGGGACGAGCTGCCGAAGTTCGAGAACGACGACACGCAGCTGCTCGCCGTCTCCAACGACTCCATCCACACCCTGCGTGTGTTCGCCGAGCAGGAAGGCATCGAGTACCCGCTGGTCTCGGACTTCTGGCCGCACGGCGAGACCTCGCGGGCGTACGGCGTCTTCGACGAGGAGAAGGGCTGCGCGGTGCGCGGCACCTTCATCATCGACAAGGAGGGTGTGGTGCGCTGGACCGTCGTCAACGGCCTGCCCGACGCGCGGGACCTCAACGACTACATCAAGGCGCTCGACGCGCTCTGACCGCGAGCGGCGGATCTGCGGGCGTCCTGACCAAAAGCCTGCTTTGGCCGGGAACCGGTCACTAGGATCCACTCGTTGATCGGATGCCAACGCAACGTGGAGGCGCCGGCGCCCGCCGGCCCCCAAGGAAACCAATGGGAGGACTCGTGGGAGTCAGCCTCAGCAAGGGCGGCAACGTCTCGCTGACCAAGGCCGCGCCCAACCTGACCGCGGTCACCGTCGGTCTGGGCTGGGACGCCCGCACCACCACCGGTGGTGACTTCGACCTCGACGCCAGCGCCCTGCTGACGAACGCGGAGGGCAAGGTCGGCAACGACGGCAACTTCGTCTTCTTCAACAACCTCAAGAGCCCCGACGGCTCCGTCGAGCACACCGGTGACAACCTCACCGGTGAGGGCGAGGGCGACGACGAGGTCATCAAGGTGAACCTGTCCGGCGTTCCTGCCGATGTCGACAAGATCGTCTTCCCGGTCTCGATCTACGAGGCCGAGACCCGCCAGCAGAGCTTCGGCCAGGTGCGCAACGCGTACATCCGCGTCGTCAACCAGGCCGACAACAGCGAGCTGGCGCGCTACGACCTGAGCGAGGACGCCTCGACGGAGACCGCCATGGTCTTCGGCGAGCTGTACCGCAACGGGGCGGAGTGGAAGTTCCGCGCCATCGGCCAGGGCTACGCCTCGGGGCTGCGCGGCATCGCGCAGGACTTCGGCGTCAACGTCTGAGAAGGCGCGACCGGGCCGAGCCGTCGAGGAGCGGCCCGGGTCACGCAGGCATGCGTTCCGTCCGGCGCCGCACCTCGTGCGGCGCCGGACGCGCTCGACAGCCGGCTCACCGGCTCACCGGCTCACCGGATCAACAGACGGTTCATCGACTCGGGGAGGACACACCATGGGCGTCACACTCGCCAAGGGAGGCAACGTCTCCCTCTCCAAGGCCGCACCCAACCTCACCCAGGTGCTGGTCGGGCTCGGCTGGGACGCACGATCCACCACGGGCGCCGACTTCGACCTCGACGCCAGCGCGCTGCTGTGCCAGTCGGGCCGGGTGCTCGGCGATGAATGGTTCGTGTTCTACAACAACCTCACGAGCCCCGACGGCTCCGTGGAGCACACCGGCGACAACCTCACGGGTGAGGGCGAGGGCGACGACGAGTCGGTCATCGTGAACCTCGCTCAGGTGCCCGCGCACTGCGACAAGATCATTTTTCCGGTCTCGATCCATGATGCGGACAACCGGGGGCAGACCTTCGGCCAGGTCGGCAATGCGTTCATCCGCGTGGTGAACCAGGCGGACGGCCAGGAACTCGCGCGTTACGACCTCACCGAGGACGCGTCGACGGAAACCGCGATGATCTTCGGCGAGCTCTATCGGTACAACGGCGAGTGGAAGTTCCGCGCAGTGGGACAGGGGTACGCGTCGGGACTGCGCGGTATCGCTCTAGACTTTGGGGTCAACGTTTCGTAAAGCCGCGCACAGCGCGGGGGAGCCCCGCACACACCCGGGGGAGACCCGTTCATACACGATGGGGTAGCCAGTGCTTCTGAAAACCTTCGGCTGGTCGTTCGCGATTACCGCGCTCGGCCTGGTCGCAGCGGTGTTCTACGGAGGGTGGCAGGCTCTCGGCGTAGTCGCGATCCTTTCCGTCCTCGAGATCTCGCTGTCCTTCGACAACGCGGTGGTCAACGCCGGAATCTTGAAGAAGATGAATGCCTTCTGGCAGAAGATCTTCCTCACGGTCGGCGTGCTCATCGCGGTCTTCGGCATGCGGCTGGTGTTCCCCGTCGTGATCGTGGCGATCACCGCCAAGATGGGCCCGATCGAAGCAGTCGATCTTTCGTTCAACCAGCCCGACCGGTACCAGGAACTCGTCACGGACGCCCACCCGGCGATTGCCGCCTTCGGTGGCATGTTCCTTCTGATGATCTTCCTCGACTTCATTTTCGAGGACCGTGACATCCAGTGGCTGCGCTGGATCGAGCGCCCGCTCGCCAAGCTCGGCAAGGTCGACATGCTGTCGGTCTGCATCGCGCTGATCGTGCTGCTGATCACGGCCCTGACCTTCGCGACGAACGCGCACCAGCACGGCGGCGGCCACGCGGACAAGGCGGAGACCGTCCTGCTCGCCGGAGTCGCGGGTCTGATCACGTACCTCATCGTCGGCGGTCTCTCGGGCTTCTTCGAGAACAGGCTGGAGGAAGAGGAGGAGCGGGAGGCCGAGGCCGAGGAGGAGGCCAGGAAGAGCGGCAAGAAGATCTCCGCGATCGCGCTTTCCGGCAAGGCCGCGTTCTTCATGTTCCTCTACCTGGAAGTGCTCGACGCCTCCTTCTCGTTCGACGGTGTCATCGGCGCCTTCGCCATCACCAACGAGATCGTGCTGATGGCCCTCGGCCTCGGTATCGGTGCCATGTACGTCCGTTCGCTGACGGTCTACCTGGTCCGTCAGGGCACGCTCGACGACTACGTCTACCTGGAGCACGGCGCCCACTACGCCATCGGCGCGCTGGCCGTCATTCTGCTCGTCACCATCCAGTACCAGATCAACGAGATCATCACCGGGCTTGTCGGCGTCGTGCTGATCGCCTGGTCCTTCTGGTCCTCGGTCCGGCGCAACAAGGCGCTGGAGGCCGCGGGCGACGACGCGGATTCCAGGGAAGAGGTTCCGTCCGGGGTGTGACCCGGCAGTAATGTCCGTCCGGGGTGTGACCCGGGAGGAATTGAGGAACGCTCTCAGCGGGGCGGTCCGCACGGCGACGGTTCTCCGGTATCACCGGGACCCGGCCCGGCGGCCGCCCCGCAGTGATGTGGGTGACCTGTGCGACGCATGGGGCGGCCACCGGGCCGGGGAACTTTTTCTACCGATACGTGTGGGGGTTGGGGATGGCGTTCTGGGACAGCTTGTGGCCACGACGTGAGACACAGTTCGAGTCGGGCAACGCGTCGACCAACTCCATCGTGCTCTCCAGGCGGCACGCGACGGTCTCGCTCACCAAGCAGGGCGCGCTGACCGGCAATCTGCGGGTCAACCTCTCCTGGCGGATGCGTACGTCGGACATCGAGGGCAGGTCGCGGCAGAGTGGCCGGCTGCTGCGGCCCATGCAGCTCTTCAAGCCCGACGTGGTCCAGGCACACACCCAGGGCGTGGTCAACGTCGACCTGGACCTGGGCTGCATGTACGAGCTGAAGGACGGCACCAAGGGCGTGGTCCAGCCGCTGGGCAACCTCATCGGCGACCTCAACGCACCGCCGTACATCCGGCTCAGCGGGGACGACCGCTTCGGGGCGCCGTCGGGCGAGACCGTCTACGTCAATCTGGACCAGCGCGACCAGATCAAACGGCTGCTGTTCTTCGTCTACATCTACGACCAGACGCCGGCTTTCGACCGTACGCACGCCAAGGTGACGCTCTACCCGGGCAACGGCCCGCGGATCGAGATCGAACTCGACGAGCACGCCCCGGAGGCCCGGTCCTGCGCCGTGTTCACGGTGGAGAACGTCAAGGACGAGCTGATCGTGCGGCGCGAGGTGAAGTTCGTGTACGGATTCCAGTCGGAGCTGGACCGGCTGTACGGCTGGGGCATGCAGTGGGGCCGCGGCTACAAGTCCCGGGCCTGAGAGCCTGTCGGGCGGCCTCTGATCGGGCGGCCACGCCCTGGTACGCACGCTTCCGGCGCCTTGGAATCGCACGCACCAGACCGCGTCTGCCGTCCGGTCGAATGCCGCCCGACAGGCTCTGAGCGGTGCTCCTGCCCGTCGGCGGCAGCTGGGCCGTGGCCATGGGTGGCTCGGTCGGCCGGTGGCCGTACCTCGGCCGCCGCGGGGCGCCCTCTCGGCTGTCGCGGGACCGCCTCAGGACCGTATGAACTGCGGCCCCTGCGGTGGCAGCACGAAATTCGGGTCGGGGGCGGGCGCGGCGGTCGCGGCCGGCTGTGGATAGCTGTAGGCGGGCTGAGCGGTGGCCGGCTGCGGATACCCGTACGCGGGCCGGGGAGCGTACTGGGGAGCCGGCTGGGCCGCCGCGGGCTGCGGGTATCCGTAGGCCGGCTGCTGGTGCTGGACCGTGACCTGGGAGTCGTTGCCCAAGGCCGGTGCGGGCGGGAACAGGGGCGCGGGCGGCGCCGCCGACGGGTGTGCGGCCACGGGAGAGGGAGGAGTCATGGACGAGGGAGACGGATCGGGCTCCGCCGCGGCCTCCGACTCGTCCACCGAGATGCCGAAAGCGGTCGCCAGACCCACCAGACCGGTCGGATAGCCCTGTGCCACGGCCCGGAATTTCCAGCCATCGCCGCGCCGGTAGAGCTCGCCGCAGATGATCGCCGTCTCCTCGCCGGTCTCCGGCCGCACGTCGAAGACGGCGAGCGGATCCCCGCCCGCCGACGCCGCGTCGTACAGCAGGATGCGCAGGTCGTGCACCTGAGCGAATGCGGCTCCGTCGGAGGACGCGGCGACGACCACCTGCTCGACCGAGGCGTCGAGCGCGTTGAGGTCCGCCTCGATGCTGTCCGTGAGCCCTTCGGGAACGCTGCGCTTCGGCAGCCGTCGTACCAGGCCGGAGGGGTGACGGGGCTGGTTGTAGAAGACGAAGTCCTCGTCCGAGCGCACGCGGCCACCGGCTCCGAGCAACAGGGCCGAGGCGTCCACATCCGGAACCCCGGCCCCCGGGGTCCAGCGCAGCACGGCCCGTACGGCCAAGGCGTTCAGAGGGACGTTCGAGCCTTTCACCATCGCGTGCGTCATGCCCGTCATCCTGCCTGCTGGCTGCCCGCGTGGACAATGTGGGGGTCGTGCCGGGTGTCTCGGCGGTGCGTCGGAACCACGTCGTCCGCAGTGCGTCGACCCGTCGGGAAATGGACGAGTTACCTGGAGTTCATGCCTGCGGGGAACTGTTGACACCCGTCCGTACGTACTATTACCGGCCATACGTCGTCCGGCCGGTCAGGCAGTTCGGGGGAATCACATGCGTCATTTCGGGCATATTGCGCCCGCTGCGAGAGAGGGTCTGTTCTTCCAGGAGCCGTGCGAATTCGGCGCCGGCTCACCGGCCCGCGTGCTTTCGGCCGCCCTGGGAGCGACCCTGTACAGCCCTGCCACCAGGCCGAGGCTTGCTGACGACGTCATCAAGCAGGTCGGGCGCGGTGTCGTCTCGATGGTGCTGTGCCTGGAGGATTCGATCGACGACTCCGAGGTCGTCGGTGCCGAGGAGAACCTGGTCAGACAGTTCGCCGACCTCGACGCGCGCGGTGTGGGTGTGCCCCTGCTCTTCATCCGGGTCCGGGAGCCGGGCCAGATAGCGGACCTGGTGGACCGGCTCGGTCGCACCGTCCGGTTGTTGTCTGGTTTTGTACTTCCGAAGTTCACCGAAGAGTGCGGCGTGCCGTACCTGGAGGCACTCGCCAACGCCGAGAAGGTGTGCGGGCAGCGCCTGTTCGCGATGCCCGTTCTCGAATCGCCCGAACTGCTGCATCTGGAGACCCGTGGCGAAGCGCTCCGGGGAATAGCCCGCACCGTCGACAAGTACCGCGAGCGGGTCCTCGCGCTGCGGCTCGGCGTCACCGACTTCTGCTCGGCGTACGGGCTCCGCAGGGCGCCCGACATGACGGCCTACGACGTACAGATCGTCGCCGCCGTCATCGGCGACGTGGTCAACGTCCTGGGCCGGGCGGACGGCACCGGCTTCACGATCACCGGACCGGTGTGGGAGTACTTCCGGCTCCAGGAGCGCATGTTCAAACCGCAACTGCGCCGCAGTCCCTTCCTGGAGGGGCGGGCCGAGGAACTGCGCACAGCACTGATCGAGCACGACCTCGACGGCCTGCTGCGCGAGATCGAGCTCGACCGGGCCAACGGCCTGCTCGGCAAGACCTGCATCCATCCGTCGCACGTCGCGCCGGTGCATGCGCTGTCCGTGGTCAGTCATGAAGAGTTCAGTGACGCGCAGGACATCCTGCGGCCGGAGCGTGACGGCGGTGGCGTGATGCGGTCGGCGTACACGAACAAGATGAATGAAGTGAAGCCGCACCGCGCCTGGGCCGAGCGGACCCTGCAGCGGGCCGAGGTCTTCGGCGTGGCGAGGGAGGACGTCGGCTTCGTGGAACTGCTGGCCGCAGGCCTCGCGGAATGAGCGCGGCTCGGGGATTGAACGGGTTTCAAGGGGCGCGAGGGCCCCGCCGGGTGGGTCGGCGCCATGGGGTGAGCGGGCCCCGCGGAACGAGTGTGTCTCGATGAGCGAGCGCGCAGCAGGGAAAGAGGCGGCGAACGTGGTGTGGTCGGGCAGCTGGGTGGCGGAGCGACTGGGCGTCGAGCTCGTCGGCGACGGGAGCCCCGACGGCGACAAGGAGCTGAGGGACCTGCTGGGCCTCGCCCTGCGCCGCAACCCCAAGCGGGCCCATCTGCTCGTGTCGAACGTGCTCGGCAAGCACGTGCCGCAGAAGCCCTCCGTGGTGTACGCCGCAGGCTTCGAGCTCGGCCGACGGGTGCGTGAACTCCTCGGCGACGCCGCGTCGCGGCGGGCGGTCGTGCTCGGTTATGCGGAGACGGCCACCGGTCTCGGGCACGCGGTCGCCGACGGGCTCGGGGTGGCGCCGTACCTCCACTCGACGCGCCGCCCCGTCGAGGGTGTGGAGCGGGCTGGAGGCTTCGAGGAGTCGCACTCGCACGCCACCTCCCATCTCCTGCTCCCGGAGAACCCGGCCCTGCTGGCGGGCGATCGCGACCCGACAGGCGCAGACGCAGAGGTGCGCGTGAGGGCGGACACGGGCGCGGGTCCGGGCATCGGCGTCGGTGCGCCGCTGGTTCTGGTGGACGACGAGTTCTCCACGGGCAACACCGTGCTCAACACCATCCGCGCGCTGCACGAGCGGTACCCGCGGAGCCGGTACGTCATCGTCGCCCTGGTGGACATGCGGTCGACGGCCGACCACGGGCGGCTGACCGAGTTCGCCGCGGAGATCGGCGCACGCGTCGACCTGGTGACGAGGAGCTCGGGCACCGTCACCCTTCCCGAGGGCGTTCTGGAGAAGGGGCAGGCGCTGGTGGCCGCGCAGGAGGAGGAGGCACGCTCCGCGCGGGCGGGAGCTGCAGGTCCGCCGAGCCCGAAGGAGGCGGCCTCCGGTGCGACGGCCTCCGCAAGGCCGCGGACAACGGGTTCCGCCGCCGCGGAGGCGGGCGTCGCAACGGGTTCCGCCGTTCCTTCATCAGCCGTTTCCGCCGCCGCGGAGGCGGGCGTCGAACCCGGGCGCGGGTTCTGTACCCGGGTGGACCTCCAGTGGCCCGCCGGTGTGCCCGACGGCGGACGGCACGGCTTCACCCCCGCCCACCGGGCCGCCCTGGAGCCGGTCCTTCCGGCCATGGCCGCCCGTATCGCCGCAGCACTGGGCGACGCCCGACGCGTGCTCGTCCTCGGCTTCGAGGAGCTGATGTACGCCCCTCTCCGCCTGGGCACGGCCCTGGAGGACCACACCGACGCCGAGGTGCGGTACTCCACCACCACGCGTTCCCCCGTCCTCGCGGTGGACGACCCCGGCTATGCGATACGGACCCGGCTGGTCTTCCCGGCCCATGACGCCCCGGCCGACGGACCCGGTGACCGGTACGCGTACAACGTCGCGGGCGCCGGTTTCGACGCCGTCGTCGTGGCCGTCGACTCCACCGCCGACACCCCCGAACTCCACTCTCCCGGCGGCCTGTTGGCGCAGCTCGGCACACACGTCGACCGCGTGCTGCTCGTCGTCGTCCCCTCGTACGTCCCGTCGTACGCCGCCTCACGCACCGCGTCGGGCCTCCCCGCGTACGCCTCCGAACGGCAGGAACCCCCCATGCTGCCCGAGCCCCTCCGCGGCCCCGCCTTCTCCTCCTACGCACCGGACGACGTCGGCTGGCTGCTCCAGGACCTCTCGGAGGTCGAATTGGAGGCGCCCACCGAGGAGCGCGAGGAGGCGATACAGAGCGGTGGCGCGCACTACGCCGAGTCGCTGCCCGTCGAGTACCAGCCGTCCGCCCAGTACCAGGGCCTGTTCAAGGCGGCGCTGGAGCTGTCGGCCGCCCGCGTCGCCCGCGCCGTCGGCACCGTCACCGAGACGGTTCTCGCCGAGCGGACCCCCCGTCCCGTCCTGGTCTCCCTCGCCAGGGCCGGCACCCCCGTCGGCGTGCTCATGCGCCGCTGGGCCCGGCACCGGCACGGACTCGACCTGCCGCACTACGCCGTCTCCATCGTGCGGGGCCGCGGCATCGACGCCAACGCCCTGCGCTGGCTGGCCGCCCACCACGATCCGGCGGACGTCGTCTTCGTCGACGGCTGGACCGGCAAGGGGGCGATCACACGTGAACTGTCGGCCGCGCTCGCCGAGTTCGACGGATTCAACCCCGAGATCGCGGTCCTGGCCGACCCGGGCGGCTGTGTCCGTACCTACGGCACCCGCGAGGACTTCCTCATCCCGTCCGCCTGCCTCAACTCCACCGTTTCCGGGCTGATTTCGCGGACCGTCCTCCGCTCCGACCTGGTCGGACCCGACGACTTCCACGGCGCGAAGTTCTACCGGGAGCTTGCGGACAGCGATGTGTCCGGCCACTTCCTGGACACCGTCGCCGCCCACTTCGACGAGGTCGTCGACGCCGTGGACGCCGAGGTGAAGGAGCTGCTCGCGGCCGACCGCGCCCCGACCTGGGAGGGCTGGGCCGCCGTGGAGCGCATCAGCGAGGAGTGTGGAATCCATGATGTGAACCTGGTCAAGCCGGGCGTCGGCGAGACGACCCGCGTGCTGCTGCGTCGCGTCCCGTGGAAGATCCTCGCCGAGCGCGGGGCGGGCGCGGACCTTGAGCACATCCGTCTGCTGGCCGAACAGCGGGGCGTTCCGGTCGAGGAGGTCGACGGACTCCCTTACACCTGCGTCGGTCTGATCCACCCGAAGTACACCAGGGGCGCGACGGGTGCGGACGGCAAGGCGGTGGAGTCGAAGTGACGAGCCCGGCCATGCCGCCCGCCCCCGCTGCTTCGCCCGACCCCGTGACACTGGTCGCCAGCGACCTCGACCGCACTCTCATCTATTCGGCGGCGGCGCTCCAGCTCCCCATGCCGGACGCCGAGGCCCCCCGGCTGCTCTGCGTGGAGATGTACGACCACAAACCGCTCTCCTACCTGACCGAGACGGCCGCGACACTGCTCGACGGACTCGCCCGCTCCACGGTGTTCGTCCCGACGACCACCCGCACCCGCGAGCAGTACGGGCGTATCCGTCTCCCCGGCCCCGCACCACGGTTCGCGATCTGCGCCAACGGCGGACACCTGCTCGTCGACGGTGAATCCGACCCCGACTGGCACGCGCGGGTCTCCCGCAGGCTCGCCGACGAATGCGCCTCGCTCGCCGAGGTCCGCGCCCATCTCCTGGCGGCGGCCGACCCCGCCTGGCTGCTCAAGGAGCGCGTCGCCGAGGACCTCTTCGCCTATCTCGTCGTCGAACGCCCGCTGTTGCCCGAGGGCTGGGTCGAGGAGCTGGGGGAGTGGGCGGAGACCCGCGGCTGGACGGTTTCCCTCCAGGGCCGCAAGATCTACGCCGTACCGGGCCCGCTCACCAAGAGCGCCGCCATGAACGAGGTCGCCCGGCGCACCGGCGCCACACGCACCCTCGCCGCCGGTGACAGCCTCCTCGACGCCGATCTGCTCCTCGCCGCCGACCGCGCCTGGCGTCCGGCCCACGGCGAACTCGCCGACACCGGCTGGAGCGCCCCGCACGTCGAGGTGACGGCCGGGTGCGGTGTGGCGGCGGGAGAGGAAATTCTGCGGCACCTCCTGCGGGCTTCGGGCCGGGGACAGGCGTTCTGACACCTCCCACGGACGCGCGCCGGATCCGTGACCCGTTCCGGATCCGACGCGCGCTCGACGCCTTGAGCCCGACGCCCGACGCGCGCCCGACCTCGCGTGACCGGTGATGATCAGCGACTACAGTCACCGCGTTCCCGTCCGCACGCCCCGCAGCCTGGGGGACGGGCGGCGCGGCACCGGCAGGACCGATGAGGAGCATGTGATGACCAAGGGCAACGAAACCAAGATCACGGACGAGCTGTACGCGTACATGCTGGCGCACAATCCGCCGCTCGACGCGGTGCAGCGCGAGCTCGTCGAGACCACGTATGCCCGCCTGCCCGAGCACGCGGGCATGCAGTCGGCCGAGGAGCAGGGACCACTGCTCGCCTTCCTCGTCCGGCTGACCGGGGCCCGGCACATCGTGGAGGTCGGGACGTTCACCGGCTTCTCCGCCCTGTCGATGGCCCAGGCGCTGCCCGCCGACGGGCGGCTGATCGCCTGCGACATCTCGGAGGAGTGGACCGCCTACGGTCGGCAGGCATGGGAGAAGGCGGGCGTCGCCGACCGGATCGAGCTGCGCATCGCCCCCGCGCTCGACACCCTGCGGGCGATGCCGGCCGAGCCGCACATCGACCTCGCCTACCTGGACGCGGACAAGGGCAACTACATCCCGTACTGGGAAGAACTGGTGCCCCGCATGCGGCAGGGCGGGCTCGTCGTCACGGACAACGTGCTCTTCCACGGCGGGGTGACCGACCCGCGGGCGACCGGCGCGGCGGCCGCGATCAAGGAGTTCAACGACCACGTGGCCGCCGATCAGCGGATGGACAGCGTGCTGCTCACCGTGTCGGACGGGCTGGCGCTGTCCCGTAAGCGCTGAGAAGTGCTCGTGGACCGGGGGATCGGACGGTTCGGAGAACTCCGGACACACGGGTCGGCAGCCGCGACCCCCATGTCCCGCCCCGGCTCTCAGCCGCAGCAACCTCCGCCGCAGCAGCCGCCACCGCCCCCTGCGCCACCTGCCGACGGTGCGGCGGGCGCGGACTTGGCCGACGAACCACCCACGGCCACGGTGGACAGCAGTTTCACGGTGTCGGCGTGCCCGGCGGGGCAGGAGGCCGGATCGGAGGACCGGGCCATCGGGCGGCTGAGTTCGAACGTGTCTCCGCAGGAGCGGCAGCGGTACTCGTAACGAGGCATGTGCCCAGGCTATCCGGCACCGGCCGGGGGAAGGCCGGGAGCCGGGCGAAAGGGTGGGCGAACGGGTCAGCGACGGCGAACGACCGGCATCGCCGCGGTCGTCGCCTTCCGGCCCATCCGCAGTTCCCGCTCGACCACTTCGGGGTGGCGGGCACGCCAGTACGGGTTGTCGTGGGGAAGGCCGCCGCTCACCCGCCCGTACATCCCGAAGACCATCAGCATCAGGCCGACCACGAAGCTGAAGAGCACGTTCTGGAGGTGGAAGGCGAGGAAGTTGTAGCTGGTGTCGAGCAGCGCGAGATTGACGAAGCCGCTGAGGATGAAGGCGATGCCCAGAACCATGTTGAGCGTCGAGGCGAAGTTGCCGCCGATCACCATCCCGATGAACAGCAGCAGGCCGACGCAGATGGAAAGGACGCTGAGGGCGCCGTTGGTGTTGAGGCCCGCGACGGTGGCGCCGCCGGTGCTGAAGAAACCGATCTCGTCGATCACTCCCAGGATCCCGAAGGCCAGCAGCACCAGCCCCATCAGCCCTGCCCCGACCCGGTAGACCCTGCTGAGCCGGTGATCGATCGGCAGGTGCTTGTCGAGCCGCGTGGCCCTACGAGGGCGTCGGGGAGTGTGTCGTCCGGTGGCGTGCAGTACATGGGTGGCCATGTCGGTCTCCGGTCTCCGGCGGGCGTACTACCAGGATCCGCCCGCGACCTCGCCCCCGCACATCAGAAGGGCCGCGGAGACCGGCCCGGCGCATCGGGGCCGCCCCGGCCGCCCCGCCCGCACATCAGCCGCCCGTCCCGCGCTCCTCACGGATCTCGGAGACCACCCGCGCAGCCGTTTGACGCACGGCTTCGGTCTCGGTCAGAAAGTGCCAGTAGTCCGGGTGGCGCCCCTCCAGTCCGGCGACGGCACGCTCCAGCCGGGCCACGCCGTCGTCCAGCGGCCGGGCATGGCGGGGATCGGGAGTGTTGCGCCCCGCCATGGCCAGGCGCTGGGCGTCCCGGAGCGTGAATCGGGTCCGCTGGATCTCCTGCTGAGGGTCCTTGGCCACGTCGTTGAGCCGGTGCAGCCGGTCACCGGCCGCGGACACCGCCTCGTCGGTGGCGTTCAGCAGAGCGCGGACCGTGCTCAGCCGGGACGTCGCGTCGGCCCACCGCTGCTCGTCCCGCGCCCTGGCCGCTTCCTTCAGCTTCTCCTCGGCCTGCCGCACATTGGTGGCCGCCTGCTCCGGCACCGGTTGCAGGTCCTGCCAGCAGGCCGCCGAGAAGCGCCGCCGCAGCTCGCTCAGCACCGGTTCCACCGAGTCGGCCCGGGTAGTCAGCACCTGCGCGCGGGTCCGCAGCGACACCAGCCGGTGATCGATCTCGGCGGCCCGCTCGGGCAGCTGAGCGGCCTCCGCACGGACCGCCTCGGCATCGCGCAGTACGCGGTCGGCGCGCTGCAAGGTCTCCGGAACACCGTGCCGGCCGGCGCCCTGGTTGAGCTTGGTCAGCTCAGGAGCGAGGGCTGCCAGCCGCGCGGCGAGATCGTCCGCCCGCAGCCCGGACGCCCGCACCGCGTCGAGAGCGTTGCTCGCGCCGAGGAGCGCCTGCCGGGCTCGTTCCACGGCGGGCGCGAGCCGGGCGAGCTGCGTCTCCGCGTTGCCCAGCAGCGGCCCGAGGCCCTGTGCGAACCGGTCGAGCTCGCCCTTGACCCGTACCAGCTCGTCCTTGGACTTGGTCAGCTCGGTCCTGGCCCGAACCGCGACCGCCGGTTCCAGATCGTCCCTGTCCAGGTCGTGCGCATCGACCGCGGTGATGTACGTATGACTGGCCTCGTCGATCCGCCGCCCGAGAGCGGCGAAGTCGTCCACGGCCTTGCGCGCACCGGGCGAACTGTCCACCGCGGTGATCGTCTCGATCGAGATCCGCAGATCGCGCTGAGCCGTGTCCAGCTCGTAGAAAGCGGCGGCCGCAGCATCCTTCGCGGCCTGTGCCTCGGCGCGCTGACTCTCCCCGCGCCCACCGAACCAGCGCCGTGTGCCGCCACCGGCGAACGCGGCCGGCAACGTGGCGGCGAGCAGCGGCACAGGCAGCAACATCAGCAGGAGGGCGTCCCCGACACCCCTGGCACCCCTGAGGCCTCGGACATCCCTGGCAGCGACATCCCTGGCAGTGGCATCCCTGACGGCGGAACTCCCACCCGCTCTCGCCCGCGGCCGCGCGTGTGTCGCCGTCACATCCCTCTCCCGTGCCGATTCGCCCTGCCCGGAACATTCTCCCACCAGGTAAGGACGAACACACGGGCCGGTTAGTTCACGCTTCGCACCGTGACCCGGCCGTTGTTGCTGTGGGCCTTCACGACGTGGGGGCTGTCATCGCTGCGCGGCGCGTCCACCGAGGTGCTTCCGTTGCGGGCCGTGGCGCTCACCGCGTACCTCACGGACCCGCCGGGCAGGTCGATGGAGATCCTTCCGTTGTCGCTCTCGGCCTCCACGAGATCCGGCACGGCGGTGAACCCCAGTTGCACCCTGCCGTTGTCGGACCGCGCCGACACGGACGTGGCCGAGATCCCTTCGGCGGCGATGGAACCGTTGCCGCTCTCCAGCTTGAGCGGCCCGCTGGAATCCCGGACGGTCACCCTCCCGTTGTCGGCGTGGAGGTCGAGGGGCGTGTCGAAGCCGGACGCGACGACCTTTCCGTTGTTCCCCTTGACGACCACGGCCACCCCGCGCGGCACCTTCACCTGGTGCTGCGCGGCACAGTCGCTGATGATCGCCCTGCACTTCACCCGCAGCGTGAGCGTGTCGTCCTGCATCGACCACTGGGGATCGGGCCCGTTTCCGAAGACCACCCAGCCGTCGACCCGGCGCGTCACCTCGACCTTTCGCACGTCGGCAGGCACGAGCTCCAGGGACGTGTGCCCGGAGCGGATGGTCAGCGTCTTCCCGCTGAGCGCGAACGACTTGTGCTCGGCGGGCGCGTCGGCGGTGTCCGAACTGCCGCAGCCGGTGAGGACCAGCCCGAGCAGCGCGGCCCCGCCGGACGCGATGAGAGTGCGGCTACGGAGTGCCACGGTGATCTTTCCCCCCAGGTTGTACGACGGGCGGTCCCCGACGATGTGGGCTTCACCGTACGGACGCGGGCTCACCCGCCAGAATCCGGCCGGCTACCGGAAAAGGGGTGGGGATATCCCCCGGAAACCCATCAGGCCCGCCCACGCCGTCCCAGGGACCGTGCCGCCCTGCCCTCTACCACCCCGGAACCGTTTGTGCCCGTGGGCCGTGGGCCATGTACGCTGTTGCCTCATCCCCGGGTGCGTAGCTCAGGGGTAGAGCGCTGCTCTTACAAAGCAGATGTCGGCGGTTCGAAACCGTCCGCGCCCACCAGTAGTAAGCACGACAAAGGCCCAGGTCACCGGTAACAAACCGGGAGCCTGGGCCTTGTTCTTCCCTCCGCGACGAGGGCGGGGGAGTGGCGCCGTGCCACTTACGTGCCAGATCTTCCTGCGGATACCTGGAAGCGTTCCGCTGACCGGCGCAGCGGCCAGCCGTCCTCGGCGACGCAGCGGGCCAGACGCCTTGTGCCGAGGGCATCGCCGACTTGGCAGCGAAGTCGGGCCGGCACCCCACAGATGTCAGCGAAGCGTGAGCAGCTTCTGATCACCCTGGGAAGCACACTCGGGAGTAGGTATATCGCCTGCTGCGGGAACGGATGCACTTGCCGAGGCAGGGCTTCTGACCTGGTGGGACTGTCTCAGGGCAGCTGCCAGGCTCGCAGAACAGACGACTCGGCGATCACCTGGTCCAGGCCTCGGGGGTCACCGCCGTCGGCATGGTTGGCCATATGCACCTGACCGCCCTTCGCGATCACCCGCGGCACGGCGGTCCAGGCAGAGACGCGCACCCATTCCGGACCACGGCCACGATGGACGTGGCGCCCCGGGGTGACCGTGTGGTGCACGATCGAGCCATTGAGAGGGCCTTACGGCCCTTTCTGGTTGCGGTTGTGGGTACGGTAACGCCCTTCCCGTGTCACGGCCGACTCACTCCCGTCCTTCCCCCGAGGTCGTTAGGGTCGGGCCCATGGCTTCCATAGATGTCTCCCTGCGTCCCGTGCACCCCAGCGATCTGCCTGTGTTCTTCCGGCACATGAGCGACCCCGAGTCGAATCGGATGGCCGCCTTCACCGCCGAGGACCCGACGGACCGGGCCCACTTCGACGCGCATTGGAAGCGCATCCTCGCCTCGCCCGACGTCGTCACCCGCACCGTGCTCGCAGACGGCGATGTGGTCGGGCACGCGGCCGTGTACGGCGAGCCGGGCGAGCGGGAGGTCACATACTTCATCGATCGCTACTACTGGGGGCGGGGCATCGCGACCGCGGCGCTGCGCGGGCTGCTCGCCGAGGTCCCCGAACGCCCGCTGCTCGCCCGGGCGGCGGCGGACAACACCGGATCGGTGCGGGTCCTGGAGAAGTGCGGCTTCAAGGTCGTCGGCGAGGACCGGGGCTTCGCGAACGCGCGGGGAGCGGAGATCGACGAGCTGGTGCTGCGGTTGGACGGATAATTTTCCCCACCCCGTAAGCGCGGGCGGCGCCCGCGACCCGGTGTTCACCGGGGACCCGGGGCATCCCCGACGATCGTCAGGGGTGGACCCGTGCCCTTCGACCCGGGTCTTCCGCTCTCGCCGCTTCTAGGTTCGCTTCTCATGAAACGAGAAACCGGAAGTAACCGGACCGGGAACGGGCGGCCGTTGCTCGCCTGTGCCGTCCTGGGGGCCGGGGCGGTCGCTGTCATGGGGCTCGCTCCGGGCGGATGGGGCAGGGCCGGTGCCGTGGAGGTGACGGCGGGCGCCTCGGCATCCGCCTACCGTTCGGTGACCGGGGCGGTCGCCGACGCTCCCTCCTGGGCGGGGCCGTTGCTGGAGGTGGCCACCGACGGCACCCTGGTGGCGCTCGGGCTGCTGCTGGTGTGGGTCTGGTGGGGTGCCGTGCGGCGCGGCGACACCCGGCTGTCCGCCGGAACCGTGCTCACCGGCTTCGGCACCGTACTGGCCTACGGCATCAGCGAGACCGTGAAGACGGTGGTGGACGAGGCGCGCCCCTGCCGGGTCCTGCACGGCGGCGCGGAGGCCGTCGCCGCATGCCCGCCCCCGGGCGACTGGTCCTTCCCGAGCAACCACGCCACCCTGGCCGCCGGCCTCGCCGTGGGCCTGGCCGTGCTGCGACCCCGTCTCGCCGCCGTCGCCCTGTCGCTGGCCGGGGCGGCGGCAGCGCTGCGCGTCATGGTGGGAGTGCACTACCCGCACGACGTGCTGGCGGGCGCGGTCCTCGGGGGCGCCGTGGTCGCGGCCGTACTGCTCGCGTTCCTGCCCCTTGCCCGGACAGCGGCGTCAGCGCTCGGGAGACGGCTGCGCGGGCGCGACGATGCCGGCCTCGTGGGCGACGACCGCCGCGGCCGCGCGGTTGTCGACTCCCAGCCGGGCCAGGATGGAACTCACATGCGCCTTGACCGTCCCCTCCACCACATGGAGCCGCCGGGCGATCTGCCCGTTGGACAGCCCGCTGCCGAGGAAGGCCAGCACGTCGCGTTCCCGGCCGGTCAGCGCAGCGACCCGCTCCTGGGCCGCGGAGCGACGGCCGGCGAGAGCGCCCGCACCCGTCGCCGAGAGGTGGGCCACGACCCGCGCCGCGACCTTCGGTGACAGATAGGCGGCGCCGTCGGCCACCGCGCGTACCCCCGCGATGAGCTCCTCGGGTTCGCCCGACTTGATCAGGAATCCGGCGGCGCCGCCTCCGAGCGCCTGGAGGATGTAGTCGTCCTCACCGAACGTCGTGAGCATCACCACGCCCGTCCCGGGCGTGGTGCGCCGGATCTCGGCCGCCGCCTCGATGCCGTTCATCCCGGGCATCCGGATGTCGAGCACGGCGACGGCCGGGCGGTGACGGCGGACCAGTTCCACGGCGTCGTGCCCGTCGCCGGCCTCGGCGACGACGTCGATGCCCGGGTCGGTGGACAGAACGGAGCACACGCCTTTGCGGATCATCGGCTCGTCGTCGGCGATCAGCACCCGGATCACCGGCCGCTCACCGTCCCTTCCCCGTACAGCGGGATCATGTGGTCAGGGCCTCCTTGGACATCAGCCTGCCCTCGCGGAAGCAGAGCCGGTAGAAGTCTCCGGAACGGTCGTCGAAGCGGTTCGCCGTCATCGCGTAGTACTCGCACGTGGTGCCTTCTCCTTTCGGTTCCCCTGCCACCGTGCGCTGGGTGGTCTGTCGCTCGGGCAGCAGCCGCCGCACCTCGTCCCGATCCTGTCCCACCCGCAGCCGTGCGTAGTCACCCGGGTCCAGGACGGACTGCCGTGCCGAGCGGATGTCCCAGCCCATGAGGGCGGCACTCAGCACCGCCCACGTCACCAGGGGCAGTACGACCGCGGTGGCCAGCGCCCGGCGGGCGCGGCTGCGGGCGTGCCGGTGTTCCGGGGGCAACGCCGGGGCCGATGTCCGGGACGGTGCGGCCGGACGGCGGGCGGTGGGCGTGTGCGGTATCCGGGCTGCGACCGCGAAGCCACCCGCGTACGGGCCGTGCTCGAAGGTACCGCCGGCCAGCCGCACCCGTTCATCGAGTCCGATCAGCCCGCTCCCGGTGCCCGGTACGTCCTCGGGCCGGCCTCGGGCCGGCGAGGGTCCGTTCCGTACCCGGATCGTCGTCTCCTCGGCCGTGTGGGTCACCCGCACACGCACCGGTGCCTGCGGCGCGTGCTTGACGGCGTTGGTCAACGACTCCTGTACGACCCGGTGGGCGGCCCGCGCGACCGTCGGCGGCACCTCGTCGGCGTCGCCCTCGATCCGCAGGTGCACCGCGAGACCGGCGTCCGCGGCCTCGTCGACCAGTCGGGGGATGCCCGTGCCGGGCGGGCGGGGCGCCTGGTCGTCCGCCTCCTCGCGCAGGATGCCGATCACCTCGCCGAGCCGCTCCACCGAAGCCGCCGCCCGTGCCCGGATCTCCCCGGCCGCCGTCCGCTGGGCCTCGTCGAGTCCGGGGGCGAGCTTGAGGGCGCCCGCGGACAGGGCGATGAGGCTGAGGTCGTGTCCCAGGACATCGTGCATGTCCTGGGCGATCCGGGCCCGTTCCCGGGACCGCGCCTGCTCGGCGACGAGCCGCTGTTCGCGCTCCAGCCGGGCCGCGCGCTCCCAGCCCGCCCGTACGAGTTCCTGGTACTGGCGCCAGAAGCGCCCGGCGAACCAGGGCAGCATCGCGGCCATCACCACGACGGCGACGAACCGCCCGGCCATCAGCAGCCAGGACGGCACCAGCGCCACCGCCACCACTCCGCCCGCGACGACCGCCACGAGCGTGAGTACCGTGGGCCCGGTTCTTCCCGGTTCCCGGCCGGCGAAGAAGGCCGACACGGCCGCGGGCAGGGCCCACCACATGCTGACGGCGCTCAGCCCGACACAGCATGCCGCCGCAACGGTCAGCAGACTCCCCAGGTCGACGGCCCGCCGGACAGCGCCGCTGATCATCGTTCTGTACACCCGGACGACGGTACGCAGCCCACCGACGGTCCGGTACTGCCGAAAGTAACCCCTTCGCGCGCTCGAACCCCCACCGGGGGGCGCGGAGACCGCACCCCCCGGCTGCCCGTTCGGTCTGCTCAGGCGTTGGGACGCTTGCCGTGGTTGGCGTTCTTCTTCTTGCGGCCGCGGCGCTTGTTTCCTCGTTTGGCCATGCTGTACATCTCCCTCATTCGGGACTTTTCGGGCTTTCGTCAGTCTAGGATCGGCCCGGTGCGACTGCACCGGAGGCGGGGCGGGCGTGGCGCGCCCACGCCCGGCAGCCGGGCGCGCAACGCCTCGGTGAACCAGGTGAAGGCCGGTGTCGGGTCGTCCGGGGGAGGCCAGGCGTTGATCACCGCGAGCAGTTGTGCGTACCGCAGGCGGCGGGGGTCGTTCGCGGTCTCCAGCACGGTCAGCAACCGATGGCGCAGGTCGGTGTCGTCGGGGTGGCCGACATCGTGCGCGCAGCGGGCCATGACGGCCTCGACGACCGGGTCCGCCCAGGGCGACGCCGGGGCGATGCCGGCCGCCAGAGCCGACGCGACGTGGTCGCGGACCGTCGCCGCCGGGTCGCGGCGCGGACCGGTCGGATCGCCTTGGGCGCGCATGGCCGCGTGGTACCCGGCCAGGCGGCGCACGACGGCGCGGAAATCGGGGTCCTGGGACAGTTCGGCCAACTCGATCCAGGCCTCGACCTGTTCGTTGCCGGCGTCGTCGGGCAACTCCGGGGTCATCGAGCGCATGATTCCGGTGAACGCGGCGTCGGCGTCCAGGCCGCCGAACGCGGCGTCGAGGAACTCGCCCATCAGGTTTCGGCGTTGGTCCTCGGAGAGCTTGGCCAGTCTGTGCATGAGATCCAATTCCTCGGGTGTGGACCCGCGCCTGGCCACCGCGGTGAGCACCGCGCGCCGCGTGCGCAGCGTGCCGATCAGCGCCGTCAGTGCCTCGGCGTGAGCTGCGGCGACCTCGGGGAGCGAGAGCTCCCGGTCCATGACCTTGCCGATCGTGGTGAGATCCAGCCCCAGCTCGCGCAGCGTCCGCACCAGTTCCAGACGTGCGACGGCCTCGGTGTCGTAGCGGCGGTAGCCGGCCGGGCTGCGGTCGGTCGGCGGCACGATCCCGCGGTCGGCGTAGAACCGGACGGTCTTGACCGTCAGTCCGGTCCGCCGGGCCAGATCTCCGATCGAGTGGAGCGCGTCGCCGTCCATGTCCCCCACTCTCACGTCTCCCCCCACGGGAGACTCAAGCCCGGTACGTCGTTACGTGTCCCTCCTCACCTTCGCACCCGGCCTGGCCGTGTCGTACGTGTGGACGAGTTCCCGGGCAGGCCCACCCGCAGGGTGGTGAAGTCGCGGCGGCTCCCGGCGTCGTGGTCCCGGACGCACCCGTACGGGTTCCGCGCGCCGTACGGCCGCCGCGCCGTACCGTCGCGCGTCCGAGGCGTCACCCGTACGGGTGCGTCCGGGTGGTCCTGCCGCGGAGCGCCCCGCAGGGTCGGTTCTGATCCGCAGTCCCGCTTCGGCCAAGGAGTCCCCATGGCACACTCAGCGTCCACGCCCGGCCCGACCCGTTCCGCGGACCAGGAGGACTTCAACCCCTGGGCGGCCGGCGGAATCATGTTCGCCGGCGTGCTGCTGCTCGTCGACGGCGTCTTCGGGGTGATCAAGGGCATCAGCGGGATCGCGTCCGACGAGGTCTACGCGCGCATGAGCAACTACACGTTCAGGTTCGACGTGACCGCGTGGGGATGGATCCATCTCATTCTCGGCATCGTGCTCGGATTCGTCGGGTGGGGCATCCTCAAGGGCGCCACCTGGGCGCGGGTCACGGGTGTGGTGATCGCCGCCATCAGCCTGGTCCTCAACTTCATGTGGCTGCCGTACCAGCCGATCTGGGCGATCATCTCCATCGCCATCGACACATTCGTGATCTGGGCCCTGTGCACGGAGGACGCGAAGGCGGTCATCTGAGTGGGTGCCGATCGCGGTATCCCCCGGTGCCGACTTGCCCCTGCCCGGACGGCTCTTCATCGCCGCCTCCGGGCGTACGGGGCCGACTCGGTCCGCGCGCGGCGGTCGACGCATGGCGGCCCGCTGTTCCAGGACGTGCCCCAGGACGTGTTCCGGGACGCCCCGCCGCTCCGTCGCGACCCGCGTCCCGAACGGGTGAGGGGAGGACCGTGATGCCGGAGGAGAGCACGGAAGAACTCGTCGCCCTCGCCACCGAGGCGTATGTCTACGGCTGTCCGCTGGTCCACGGCCTGTCGACGGTCGAGGACTTCATGCAGACGGGTATCGGGCCGCTGCCGCCCACCCCCTTCAACCACTTCGCCCACTCCGAACAACAGGCGTCCCCCGGAACAGCTTGCGTGACCGTCGACCACGACACGGTCCACTCCGTCGCCCATCTCGACCTCTCCGGCGGGCCGGTGCTGCTCCATGTCCCCGACACGCACGGCGCGTACTACGTGCTGCAGTTCGTGGACGCCTGGACCAACAACTTCGCTTACGTCGGCCACCGTGCCACCGGCACGGAGGCCGGGGACTGGCTCGTCGCGCCGCCAGGCTGGTCGGGCGGCGCGCCCGGCTCGGTGCGCGGCGTGATCGACGCTCCGACCTCCGTCGTCTCCGTCATCGGCCGCAACGTCTGCGACGGTCCGGACGACATCGGCCGGGTCCGCGCGCTGCAGACACAGCTCACCCTCACCCATCTCGAACCGGGCACCCACCGCACGGGTCTCCCGGCGCCCGACCCCGACGTACCCGAGCCGCTGCGGTTCTTCGAACAGCTCAGGGTCTGGATGGCCGACTTTCCGCCGTCCGCGGCCGACCGGGCGTACCAGGACCGGTTCCAGCCGCTGGGGCTGTTGGAGGAGGGGCCGTCGCCGTACGTGTCCGCCGATCCCGCCCTCGTGCACGCGCTGACCGAGGGCCTGGTCCGGGGCAGGGCGCGGGTGGAGGAGGCGGGCCGGTCCCCGGCGGCGGGCGGGGGCTGGGAGATGGATCCGCACCTCTTCGACTACAACCTCGACCAATACGGTGTCGGGGCCCTCGACTCGCCGGAATGGCGGATCGAGGACCGGGAGGGCTCCTACCGGACCAGGGCGGTGGCGGCACGGACCTGGCTGTGGGGTGTCCACGGCTACGAGGCGGTGTACGCCCACACCCTGCGCGACGCCGACGGCGAGCGGCTGAACGGGGCCCGCTCCTATGTGCTGCGCTTCGACCGGCAGCCTCCGGTCGGGGCGTTCTGGTCCATGACGATGTACGACGTGCCGGACCACCGCCTCGTCGGGAATCCGCTCGGGAGGTACTCGATCGGTGACCGCACCCCGGGCCTCGTGCACGGCGAGGACGGTTCGCTGTCGATCCACATCCAGCGGGAGCGGCCGGACGACCTGACGGCGGCGGCGAACTGGCTGCCCGCGCCGGCCGGGGACTTCCGGCCGGTGCTCGCGCTCTACGAGCCGGGGCCGGAGATCCTCGACGGCGGGTACGAGATCCCCGCCGTCGAACGGACCGGGGGAGAGGACGGCTCACGGCGAACGGAGAGATGAGGCGCGGACGAAGGTGTCGGGCCGACGCGCGTCCGGGCCGTCGAACGAACCCACGCCCGTCCCGGCCGTCGAACCCATGCCCGTGCCGGCCGTCGTGCCGACGCGCGTCCCGGCCGTTGTCAGTGGCCCGGTCCACACTGGAGGCATGTGTCGCAGCATCAAGACCCTTCGCCCGCCCGTCCTGCCCGAAGAGGCCACCGAGGAGGAGATCCGGGCCGCCGCCCTGCAGTTCGTACGCAAGGTGTCCGGCTTCCGCGCTCCGGCCGCGCACAATCAGGAGGTGTTCGACCGGGCCGTCGACGAGATCGCCGAGGCGACGGCCAGGCTGCTGGACGGTCTGGAGATACGGGGTGCGGTCAGGACGCCGACGCCGTAGTCGCCGTCGCCGCCGCCGATGCCTGGGCGGCCGCCGCCGCTGCCGGGCGGCGCATGACGTACGCGGCCAGGGCTCCCGCCACGAACAGGGCGAGGACCGAGACGGCCGTGCCCACCCAGGTCGCGCCGAGCCACTGGCCGCCGAAGTAGCCGAGGCCGACGCTGTACCCGGCCCAGGCCACGCCCGCCAGGGCCGACCAGGGCAGGAATTCCGTCGCCTTGCGATGCGCGGCGCCCGCGCCCAGGGAGACGACGGAGCGCCCTGCCGGGGCGAAGCGGGCGATGATGACGAGGATGCCGCCGCCCCGGGCGAGGGCGGCGCCGAGGCGTTCCTGCGCGGAGGTGAGGCGGCGGGAGCGGGCTATGGCCCGGTCCAGACGCTCGCCGCCGCGCCAGGCCAGCCGATACGCGACGAGGTCTCCGAGGACCGAGGCGGCGGCCGCGCACAGGATGAGCGCGAGGAGTGAGGGGACCTGGGGCACCTGCTCGGCGGCGCGTGCCGCGGAGGTCGCTCCGGCGACGGTCGTCGAACCGGCGGCGGCGGCCGTGGCAGCGGTGATCACCAGAACCCCGCTGGGCAGCACGGGCAGAAAGACGTCCAGGAGCACCGAGAGGGCGACCACGGCGTAGATCCATGGGCTGCCGGTCAGCGCGCCCACACTCTCAAGCACCTACTACTCCCCGATCCGGAACAACGCCGCGACGTCGCAGGGGAGCGGCAGGAGCGGCAGGGCCAGCTGTACAGCGTACGCCTGACGCTCATCCGGTGATCTACAAATACGCGCGATGTTGGGAAGGTCACGTACGCCCGGAAATGGGAAGCTCTGGTTCCGGGCGTACGTGCGCTGCTGCCCACCGGCTGCGGGTTGTGCCGTTCTCGGAGCGGCCCGCGGGCGGGATCCGCCGTGTGCGGAGCAGTTCGCGGACGTAGCGGGGCGACCGTGTGCGGATCGGCCCCCGGGCGGCGGGACCGGGCCTGCACGGATCGGCCAGTCACGGCTGCCGTGGCCGTCGTGGCCGTCGCGGCGGCCTGCCGGGCTGTCGCGGGCTCAGGCTTCCCGCGCGTCAGACGGTTACGGCCGGCGCCTGCTCGTGCGCGCGCTCTTCGCCGCGCTCTGCGCCGCCCCGGCCGAACAGCCGGTCGAGGGCCAGTGCGCCGGGGCCGGTGAAGACCAGCAGGAGGAACGCCCAGCAGTAGACGGCCGAGGGCTCGCCGCCGTTCTGCAGCGGGAAGAGCGCCTCGGGCTGGTGGACCTTGAAGTACGCGTACGCCATGGAGCCGGACGAGACCAGGGCGGCGACACGGGTGCCCAGGCCGAGCACCACCAGACCCCCGCCGACGAGCTGGATGACTGCCGCGTACCAGCCGGGCCAGGTTCCGGCGGGTATGGGGCCGCCGCCCATCGCGCCGCCGAGGACGCCGAAGAGCGAGGCGGCGCCATGGCAGGCGAAGAGCAGGCCTACGACGATCCGGAACAGGCCGAGAGCGTAGGGCTGAGCCTGATTCAAACGTGCGTGCATGGGGGGAGGGCTCCTTCGGTCTGGTGGGGACGTGAACCGATTGAGTGCTAAAGATTAGGGAAACCTCACCAATGCTTGCAAGTTCAACATTATGTCGACTGGCTGAAAGTTGCCCTTCGGCTGCCGATCGATGGTTGCGTCGGCACCGTCTCCAGCTGCGCACCTTCCTTCGTTGCCTTGGCCTGAACCAATGTCGGCGCAACTTTCCGGCCACGCGGGACGAGTGACATGAGGAGATCGTCGAACCGGGGTCCGCCGCCCTGCGGGGGCTGTGCCGGAGTCGCGCCCGCCCGCCCGTGTCGTGCTGCGGGCCGCCCGAGGTGCCGGACGGACGGCTGCCGGTCGGGGCGGAGGTGGTTCCAGGGAGCCCGGGGGGTCGAGTGGTGCGCGAGGGGGCAGGTCAGGCGGCGGGCGTGTGCGTCGGGGGTGCCGTCGGATGCCCGGGGGGCGTGAGAGCTCCGTGGTGTACGCATGGTGCACTTCGCCTGACAGTGCGCAAACCGCTGCAAGGTAGGACAGCCTCCCGGTCCTGTCACCGGACCGGCTCCACCGGTTCCTGGAAGGAGCCGGGGAAGAGCGTCCGATGTTCCAGGTGGGAGCCTCGGCACGGCTTCCCGCCGGAGCCGGTCCGGCATCCTTCGGGTCCGCGGCGCTCGCCCCGGCGGTGCGCGGCGTTCCGCTGCGCCGCACCGTGGGCGGTCGGCGACAGCGGGGATACGGTGCGAGGTGTCGATCAAGGGATGGCAGTAGGAGCCGGGGTCGGTGGAGGTCTCCTCACGCACCGGGTGGGCCGCATCGGCGTCGAGTGCCGATCGCCGCCGCTCGTCGAGCCTGCGGGCCGCGAGAGGAGCCCTTCGTCGGCAGCCGTACTCGGCCGAAAACACTCCGGTGGCTCCAGTGCGTACGCGCCGCCACGCATCCGGCTCCGCGGTGGAGCGGCGCGGCGTCCCGGCGCGGCCGGCGCGCTCCCCGCGCACAGCCCCTCCCGGCCGGCCGGCCCCGCCCCCCCGGCCGGCCCGCCCGGTGGGCGATGTGCCCGAGGCGGTGGTCCCGGGCCGTCCCGGCCGCCGCGTCGTGCCCTCGCGCCGTTACCGCGCACGGGTAGGGAGCCGTGCGGTGCGCACGGCTCCCTGCCCGGCCACGAACGACGGGGGAGAGATGGGCTGTTCGGCTTCGCTCCCCTCGCCGCCCCGTTCGCCGAGCTGCTCGGTGCGGTGTCCGGCGTGGCGCCCGCCGCGGTGTTCAGTCGTTGTTCAACGCCGCTGTGTTCAGCAGCTGTTGAGGACGGACTGCAGGGCGCTCTTCTCGGCGGAGTCGACGCTCAGGTTGTAGTAGTGCTTCACGTGCACCCAGGCGCGCACATAGGTGCAGCGGTACGAGGTGAGCGGGGGCAGCCACTTGGCCGGGTCCTTGTCGCCCTTGGACTGGTTGACGTTGTCCGTGACGGCGATGAGCTGCGGGCGCGTCAAGTCGTTCGCGTATGCCTGCCGTTGGGCGGTGGTCCAGCTGCTGGCACCCGATCGCCAGGCCTCGGCGAGCGGGACCATGTGGTCGATGTCCAGATCGGAGGCGGCGGTCCAGGTTGCGCCGTCGTATTCCGAGTACCAACTGCCGCTGACAGCCGCGCAACTGGCGTCCTGCGTCACATTCGTGCCGTCCCGCTTGAGGACGACCTCACGCGTGTTGCAGGTGCCCGACTGGGTGATCCAGTGCGGGAACTTGTCGCGGCTGTAGCCGGTCGACGAGCCCTCGGCGGAGACGGTCAACTGGCTCAGATATGTGCGGGCGGTCGACGCCGAGACCGGGGTGGGCATGGCCGCCTGGGCGGTGGGGGCGGTGAGCAGGCCGGTCGTCGCGGCGAGGGCGGCGGATGCGGCGAGGACAGCGATGCGACGCGCGTAGACACCTGACATGCGAACTCCTTGTGCGTGGGGGGACCTTGGACGGGTGACCTGTGGGGCCCGGCCATCGTGGCGGCGCCGGGTTTCCGTGGGGTGGGCGCCAGGTAACAGAGTGGCGACATGGGCACGTCACATCAAGGGTTCTGACGAACGGTGCTGGGGCTATGGGGGCGTACGTCCGCATCTGCGCGGGCGTATGTGCTGACGCATCGGCAACCGACCGGTGGCGAGGACCGGTTGACGGATGCCGGTCGAACCGGCCCGGTCATAGGGTTACGGCGTGTTGCTACCGGTCGACATCACGCTCGGGGTCGTCCTCGCCCTGTTGCTCGCGGCGGCGGCCGGCGTCGCCGCACTGGCCTCGCTCGGCCGGTCGCGGGAGATCCTGCTGGCCGGACTGCGGGCCGCGGTCCAACTCGCCGCGGTTTCCCTGCTCATCGGCTGGGTGGTCGGTTCGCTGCCGCCACTGCTCGCGTTCGTGGCGCTGATGTACGCCGTGGCGACAGTGACCGCGGGGCGCCGGGTCACCCGCAACCGGACCTGGTGGTGGGCGGCTCTGCCGATCGGGGCGGGGGTCGCGCCGGTGATCGCCCTGCTGCTGTCCACCGGACTCGTCCCGGTCCGGGGCATCGCGCTGATCCCGGTGACCGGCATCCTCATCGGGGGCGCTCTCACCGCGACCGTGCTCGGCGGTCGGCGGGCGCTGGACGAGCTGACGACCCGGCGAGGGGAGGTCGAGGCCGCGATGGCGCTCGGGCTGCTCGACCGTGACGCGAGGCTGGAGATCGCCCGGCCCGCGGCGGCGGACGCGCTGTTGCCGGGGCTCGATCAGACGCGGACGGTCGGGCTCGTCACCTTGCCGGGCGCCTTCGTGGGCATGCTGATGGGCGGCGCCTCACCGGTCCAGGCGGGGGCCGTGCAACTGTTCGTGCTGGTCGCCCTGATGGCCGTGCAGGCGGTGGCCGTCACGGTCGTGCTCGAACTGGTGGCGCGGGGCCGGCTGCACCGGGACTGACGTCCGCCGGGCAGGGGTCATCGCGCGCTGATGTGCAGCCGGATCGAGCCGTCGGCCGCCGCCTCCACCCGGAGCTGCGTCAGATCATCGATGTGCGCGTCGGGCGAAAGTGCCGCGGCCCGAGGGCCGACGCCCACCACGCGCATGCCCGCCGCCCGTCCGGCCGCGATGCCCGCCTCCGAGTCCTCGAAGACGACGCAGTCCGCCGGGGCGAAGCCCAGCTCGGCAGCTCCCTTCAGGAAGCCCTCGGGGTCCGGCTTGCTGGCGCCGACGCACTCCGCGGTGACGCGGGTGGCCGGCATCCGCAGGCCGGACGCGGTCATCCGGGTCCGGGCCAGCGCCGCGTCGGCCGAGGTGACCAGGGCGTGCGGAAGCGTGGCGATCGCGTCCATGAAGGCGGGGGCGCCGGCGACCGGGACGACGCCGTCGGTGTCGGCGGTCTCCTCGGCGAGCATCACCCGGTTGTCCGCGTAGTTCTGCTCCATCGGACGGTCCGGGAGGAGCGCCGCCATGGTGGCGTACCCCTGCCGCCCGTGAACCACCTTGAGCGCCGCCTCCGGGTCGAGCCCCTCCCGCAGCGCCCAGCGCCGCCAGCAGCGCTCCACGACGGCGTCGGAGTTCACGAGGGTGCCGTCCATGTCCAGGAGCAACGCCTTAAAAACACCAATGGTCTCTGACCTGGGCAAGGGGGCCGTCCTCTACGTGTGGCGTATTTGTTTCGCCACGATACAAAGAAGGGTGCTGCTCTGGCCAATCCAGCGATGTGGGCCGCTGACCGGACCGGTCGCGAAAGACCGTGATGCCCTTGTCCGCGATCTTTCGCATGGCGGCCTGTGCGGCCTGGCGGCGCGTCTTGGTGCCGAGGATCGGCAATCGCGGCCACCTGCCCGACGATCGCCCGGAAGCGGTCGATGGCGGCGCGCAGGATGCTGCGGTGTGGCGGTGACGCGGTCTACGGTCTCCTGTGCGAGGCGGTCGACGGCTTGCGCCTGCGGGGTGATGTCGTCGACCGGCCGGCAGGCGTCGTCTGACGGTGCGCCGAGTTCGGCGACTTCGGCGCGGTGACTCGTGTTGTACGCCTCGGCGGTCACCTCGAACACCTCAAGGCTCGCGGCCTGGCCGGGTTCGTCGACCACGTCCTGAGCGGAGCGCCTGAGTGCCTGCGCTACGGAGAGCTTTCGCTGGGCTCACTGTGGTGAGTCGTACCCGTCCGTCAGTTGCCGCGCGATGATGCCGGGCAGCCGTGCCTCGGCGGCGGCGCACGGATCCCGCGTATCGGCGGCCGGGTCCTCGATCGGGCCCGGGTGGATCGGCACGTGGCCACCTTCCCCAGAGGTGGTTGGAGTCCCAACCTTTTGGGCGTCAACTGAGGTCATCCGTATGTTCAGTTGAAGTGAAGGTAACGGAACGATAACGGAATATCTACGCCCGTAGACCAGCCTTGCGTACCCCGATTCGGTGCGTACGCTGGAGTTGCCTAGCACGAAGCTCGGCGATCTTTCCATCCGTAAGGAGAAAATGAAATGTGCCGTCAGTCACATGAGCGAAGTACCAATGGCGCTGCGCCGCTAGCAGAGTTTGACCTTTCGACCATCGTTTCCGAACCCACTGCCTGTGTGAACCGCGGGGCGCCGAGCTGGGGCCGCCGTGTCAAGGTCGTGGCGGCCGTTGCTGCGTCTACCGCAGCCGTCGCCTTTTATGTCGTTACTGGCATCCTCGCTGTCGACCGGGGATGCGAATCGGTACACAACGTTCCTGCTGCTGAGACTATTTGCCATATTGCGGGCGTAGCGCCCATCGAGTCAGACTCGACTATCAAGTAATCAAAGACAGTTGGGGGCCGCTCTTCCGGAGGAGCGGCCCCCTTCGGCTTGCGGTGCGAGCAGTTCCGGCGTGGTCGCCTTGGGCTGCTCGGACTCGGCGGCGTCGAGCCGGGAGGCGAAAGCGCAGGTGAGGAGAGCAAGCAGCCTCGCCCGCCGGTCAGGGGGTGGCGGGCGGAGGCTACTTTGTTCCATCACGATACAAAAAGCTGTCGCGGAAAGCCAATTCCGTGTCGGACGGGGTCCTTCGGCACGGCGCTCAGGGGCGGCCCCGTCCCGTCGTCTCCGCCTCCAGCGCGCGGCGCGTGCGGGGTCCGTACACCCCGGGCTGATCACCCTCGATCGCCTTGTACGACTGGTAGACGCTCACGGCGTGCTCGACCTGCCCCGTGTAGTCGCCGTCGTCCCGTCCGTGGAACAGCCAGATCTCCTCCAATCGACGCTGCAGCTCGGCCACCTCGGGTCCCTGGTCGCCGGGGCGCAGCGTGGGACCTGCCGGTGGCGCGGGCGGTGCGACCGACGCCGGACGGCTCGCGGGCGGCGTGGGCACCGGGGGCGGGGTCGTGGCGGGTTGCGAGGTCGCGGACGCGGACGGTGACGGTGAGGCGCTCACCGAGGGCGATGCGGACGCGGGCGCGGACGGAGACGTGGACGCCGTTCCGGAGGGCGGGGGCGACACGGAGGCCGGTGCCGACTCCTTCGCCGGGATGCTCGCCCCAGGGATGCTCGCCGCCGTGGTCGGCAGGGCCGTTTCCCGGTCTGCGTCCCCGTTGTCGCTTCCGTCGAACAGTCCCCCTGCGAACGCCGCCGTGCCCACCACCGCGATCACGGCCGTACCCACGGCGAGTGCCGCGAAGGGCCGTCTCCGACGAGGCCGAACGGGATCGGCGTCGGGTGCGAAGGGCGCGGCGGAGGCCGGTCCCGAGGCCGACGCGGCCCCCTCGGCGTGGGGCCGGGCGAAGGGTGGCGCGGGATATTGCGCGGAGTTCGGCGCGAGGGGCGGCAGGGCGGCCGTCGCGCCGCCCGCTTCGGCCGTTTCGACGGCGTCCGGCGCTGGCCCCGCCGTCTGCCGGCCGAGAAGGAGCGGCATCGTCGTGGCCGGATCTCCCGCCGGCCGGTGGTGCGAGTCCTGCCGCTGCGGCTCGTCGTCGGTGGCCGGAGTCTCGTCGACCCCCAGTGTCACGTACGGCCGGATCCGTAGCGGATCGAAGTCCTCCGCTGCCGCGATCTCTGCCCTGTCGGCCGCCGACCGCTCGGCGACCCGTTGCTGCTCGGCGGCTCTGCGTAGCTCGTCGCCGCGCTGCGTCTCCCGCTCCCCGCATCCGCAGCCCTGTCCGGACCCGGGTCTTCCGGTCGGTTCCCCGCCGGGTCTCCGTCCCTCGTCCGGCGGTCTTCTGTCCATACCGCACTCCGGGCACATATGTCCGGTCATTGTGGGCCCCTCCCCTTGAACTGCCTGCGATTATGCAGCCCGCCACCGAGATGCCCAATGCCGTACCGAAATGCGGTATCCCGGTCCATGCCGCACCGTGGCGCCCGCCCCCGACCGTCCTGTCGTTTCCCCGCGGGGCCGTCCCGACCGGCCCCGGTCCCTCCAGGCCGTTCCTCTCGGGTGCTGCTCGGCAGGCCATAACCGCGCAGAACAGCCAGGATGGGGAGGTAGTGGACCCGAGGAGAAGATGTTCTATGGCCCAGCACCTGAGCCCCCAGGCCGCGGCCCCGGCCCCCGGTGAAGGCCGTTCCACGCGGTCGGTCATGGTGGCCATAGGTGCGCTGCTCCTCGGAATGCTCCTGGCCGCACTCGACCAGACCATCGTCTCCACCGCGCTGCCGACCATCGTGAGCGACCTCGGCGGTCTGGAACACCTCTCCTGGGTGGTCACGGCCTATCTGCTGGCGTCGACCGCCGCGACTCCGCTCTGGGGCAAGCTCGGCGACCAGTACGGGCGCAAGAAGCTCTTCCAGACCGCGATCGTCATCTTCCTCATCGGCTCGGCGCTCTGCGGCATCGCCCAGAACATGCCACAGCTCATCGCCTTCCGGGCCCTTCAGGGTCTCGGCGGCGGCGGCCTGATCGTGCTCTCGATGGCGATCGTCGGCGACATCGTCGCGCCGCGCGAACGAGGCAAGTACCAGGGTCTGTTCGGTGCGGTCTTCGGTACGACGAGCGTCCTCGGGCCGCTTCTCGGCGGGTTCTTCACCGAACATCTCAGCTGGCGCTGGGTCTTCTACATCAACCTGCCGATCGGCGTCGTCGCACTCCTCGTGATTGCCGCGGTGCTGCACATCCCGGTCCACCGCACACAGCACGCCATCGACTACCTCGGCACCTTCCTCATCGCCTCCGTCGCCACCTGCCTGGTCCTCGTCGCCTCGCTCGGCGGCACCACCTGGGCGTGGGGCTCGGCGCAGATCGTCGCTCTCGCCGTTCTGAGCGTGCTGCTGCTGATCGCCTTCGTGCACGTGGAACGCCGCGCCGCGGAGCCCGTCATCCCGCTGAAGCTGTTCCGGATCAGGACCTTCAGCCTCGTCGCCGTCATCAGCTTCGTCGTCGGCTTCGCGATGTTCGGCGCGATGACCTATCTGCCGACGTTCCTGCAGGTGGTGCACAACATCACGCCGACGATGTCCGGTGTGCACATGCTTCCGATGGTGTTCGGTCTGCTTCTCACCTCGACCGTGTCCGGGCAGATCGTGAGCCGTACGGGCCGCTGGAAGGTCTTCCCGATCGCGGGCACCGGCGTCACCGCGATCGGCCTGCAGCTCCTGCACCGGCTCACGGAGACCAGCAGCACCTTGGAGATGAGCGTCTACTTCTTCGTCTTCGGAGCCGGCCTCGGTCTGGTGATGCAGGTTCTCGTCCTGGTCGTGCAGAACGCCGTCACGTACGAGGACCTCGGTGTCGCCACGTCCGGTGCCACCTTCTTCCGCTCCATCGGCGCCTCGTTCGGTGTCGCCGTCTTCGGCACGATCTTCACCAACCGCCTCACCGCCAAACTGACCGCGGCGCTGGCCGGCCGCACCCTGCCCACCGGGGCCAGTGCCCAGGGACTGGCCGCCGACCCGCGCGCCATCGGCCGGCTGCCGCCCGCGCTCCGGCCGGCGGTCCTGCACGCGTACTCGACCTCCATCACCGACGTGTTCCTGTACGCGGCACCCGTCGTCCTGGTCGCCTTCGTCTTCGCCTGGTTCCTCAAGGAGGACAGGCTGCGCGGTTCGGTGACCGCCCCGGAGCCCAGCGAGACCCTGGCGTCGAACCCGGTCGAGCGGTCCTCGTACGACGAATGCGCCCGAGCCCTCTCGGTGCTCGCCACCCGCGAGGGGCGTCGCGAGGTCTACGTGAAGATCACCGCGAGGGCGGGGTACGACCTGCTGCCCGCGGCGAGCTGGATGCTGCTGCGCATAAAGCGTCACGGCACGGTCGAGCCGGCCGCGCTCGCCGAGGCCGCCCCGGTGCCGCTACGGGTGATCAACGAGGCGGCGCGACAACTGGAGGTGCGCGGACTGGTCCGCCGCGAAGGCGTGCAACTGGTGCTCACCGAGAGCGGTGCGGAGGTGGTGGTGAAGCTCGCGGCGGCCCGCGAGGAGTCGATGGCCGAGCTGCTGGGCGACTGGTGGGGGCCGGACCGGCCGACCGACCTGGTCGGACTCGTGGCGGAGCTGACCGCCGAGACGAACGGGTCGAGCAGGGAACGGCCCCACAGCCCCGAGCCGAGGCGGGACCACGCGGCCGGACCCGCGTGGCCTGTCTGAGCCGCTTCTCCCGTCCCGTGTGGCCCGCGTGAGCCGCTACGGCCTGCCCTGGAGCCGGAGATCCTTGGCGAACCAGTGCTCCGCGTACTGGCGCCGGTGGAACGCCGGGACCTCCCGATAGCCGTGCTTGGCGTAGAGCCCCCGTGCCTCGACGAGGTCGTTGCGGGTGTCGAGCCTGACCGTGCGTACGCCGAAGCCGCGCGCCGCGCTCTCGACGGCCGCCAGGAGCAGTCCGCCACCGCCCGTGCCGCGGAACTCCGGGCGCACGAACACCCGGGTCAGCTCCGCGATGTCCGCGTCCACCACCAGCAGTCCGGCGCAGGCCGCGGGCTTCCCGCCGAACCGGCCGACGACGAACTGTCCGGTGGGCGGGACGAGCCGGTCGGCGCCGTCGTCGGCGAGCCCCTCGTCGATCTCCTCGGCGGTCGCGGGCCGCCCCCAGTAGCGGCTGGCGACCTCGTCGTAGTAGTCACGACGCAGCAGCGCGGCGTCGGGGGAGTCGAAGGGTTCGGGGGCCGTGGTCCAGGTCATGCCGGTCATTGTGACGCGGGTGGGAACACGGGATCGAACGGATAACGGCCTGGTGCACGACAGGGAGTGCACCGGGCCGTAAGCGGGACGGAGTCCACAGGGAGACACGGCCGGCGGCGACCGGATCGACGGCGGGACGGATCGGTGGAGCCGGCGTTTCACCCCGCATGCAAGCGTTCGGATGACGAGCGGGCACTCACCCCAGCGGCGGCGGAACCACGACCGGAGGCGGAGGCGCCACCGGCCGTCGCCGTCGGACCCGCAGCACCAGCAGCGCCGACCCGGCCGCCACCAGTACGGCCCCCAGCAGCGACAGCACCCAGACGGGGATGCCGCCCACGGTCAGCAGCCTGTCCGTGTACACCATGGTCCGGTACGGGGCGTCCGCCCCGGCCGCGCGCAGTTCGTGGTCGCCGTCGATCCGTTCCGGGTGCGGGAACGACTGCTCGATCGCGGTGAGGAACACCGGCTTGCCGCCCGTCACCGCCTCCAGCGCCCCGGTGTCGCCCCCTGGCGACCGGGGGTCGAGCCTGCCCGCGTACGTCACCTGCGGCGCATCGCCGCCGATCGCGCCGCGCGGCTCCATCCGGTGCGCGGCCAGGACGTACAGGCCCAGCCGCTGCGGCGTCGCGGCGAGCTTCGAGAGCCGCATCGGGTACACCAGCCGGTCGCTGGCGAAGCGCAGCCGCAGCGGATCGAGGTCGCCGACGAGCGGGCTCTTCCCGTCCCGGGGGGCCAGGCGGATCGCGACGTACTCCCACTTCTGGTCGACATAGGGCGTGAGCGCCGTCGCCAGCCGGTCGGGCAGCTCGAAGCCGTTGTCCTTCAGCCATTTCTGCAGTGCCTCGGGGTCGGTCGCGGCCAGCCGTGCCACATCGAAGGGGCCGAGCCGTTCCCGGCCGACCACCTGGACCGGCGGGGCGCCCGCCGAAGGTCCGCCCACCCGGGCGCCGTCGCCCGAATCGGCGAACGGCCAGTCGCCCGAGCGCGGCCAGAAGTAGTGCCTGGTCGCCCGAACCGGCGCGGTCAGGGTGGTCAGCTCGGAGAAGAGCGACGGATCACCGAGCTCCACGCTCGCCCGGTGCGGTACCGGCATGATCCAGGCCGCCTCGGGGGCGTCCCCGCGCACCGTGAGCCGCATGACGATCTGCTCGGTACGGCCGTCCCAGCCCACCACCGATGTCTCCCGGTCGACCGAGACCTGCGTCGCCCTGCTCGGGACCATCGCCCCGCAGCCGCACGCGTACGCCGGGCTGATCAGCGATCCCAGCTGCAGCGACACCAGCATCAGCACCAGCGACAGCGCACGCACCGCCCATGAACGCCCCTCGTCCCCGGCGCCCCGCTTCCCGTCTGCGCACCGCATGTCCCGTCTTCCTCCCCCGTGATCGACGAACACGGTGGAGGACGTGGGAGCCACCGGCCCGGTTCCGGCCCGGTCGCCCGACCGGTATGTCCTTCCGGACATTCTTTCGGAAAAAGGAGGACGGCAGTCAGGCGAAGAGGGGGTGGATTGTGTCTACTTCATTGCGCAATGCGATGGTTTCACAGCACGCCCGGGTCGAGGGACGGGTACCGAAACGGCGGGAGGGTCGGCGCAGCGTGGCGAATGCGGAGCACAGTGTGAGCACAGACGCGGCGGCGGGGGCGAGGATCAGGGCTGCTCGGGCCCTGCTCTGGATTGTCGTGGCCGCACTGGCCGTACGGCAGATGGCGGTTGTGCTGCGGCAGCCGCCGGGCGAGCGGCTCACCGACCTGGAGACCTGGATCGGTGAGAACGGTGTCCTGCATGTCACGGGCTCGCTGTACGACACCGACCGGTTCACCGGCACGCCGTTCGCCGGGTTGGTGCTGAAGCCACTGACCAGGGCGGCGGAACAGAGCCTGGGCGTCGCCTGGACCTTCGGTTCGCTGCTGCTCGTCGCCGCCCTGGGCATCATCGCGGCCCGCGCGCTGCCGGGCCCGGTCACCCGCCGCACCGCGCTGCTGGCCGCCCCTGTCGCGATCAGCCTGCTGATGCTCTCCCTGCCGGTCCGTGACGCGTTCCACCTGGGGCAGACCAGCATCCTGCCGGTCCTGCTGGTGCTGCTGGCCTGTTTCACGGTGCGCGGAGAACGCGCCTCCGGTCTGTTGATCGGCCTCGCGGCCGCGCTCCAGCCGACCGTGCTGCTCTTCGCGATCCTGTTCTGGCTCACCGGCCGCAGGCGGGCGGCCGTGACCGGCGGCGCCGCGTTCGCCGCCTGCACCGCGCTGGCCTGGGCCGCGATGCCACGCGACTCGTGGACCTACTGGGTGCACCATGTCGCGGGCGCCGGGCTCGGCGACGACCCCGACAGCCTCGCCAACCAGTCGCTGCACGGCGCGCTGCTCCGCTTCGGACTGGCGGGACCGATCGAGATCGTGCTGTTCGTGGTGCTCGCCGCCGCCGTCTGCTGTCTCGGACTGCGCCGCGCCGTACGGTACGCGCGCGACGGGCAGCTGCTCCTCGCTGTCGCCGTGACCGGCTGCGTCGCCGTCGCCGTCTCCCCGACCGCCTGGCAGGTCCAGCTGCTGTGGCTGCTGCTCGCCGTGGTCGGCCGGGTCGGCAAGCGGGCCTGCGACCGGCTGATGTGGCCGGCGGTCGTGGTGCTCGTGATCACGCTGCCGGCGCAGATGCTGCTGCCGGACATGGCGGTGCTCCTCCCCGTACGCGACAACGCCCTGCTGCTCGCGGCGCTCGGTGCGGCCTGTGCCGCGCCGTTCCTGTCGCGCACCTCGCCGTACTGGCAGCAGCCGATGTCCGCGGACCACGCCGTCCCGGCCCCGGCCCGCTGGAGCCGCGTCCCCCTGCTGCCGTTCTGGCGGCGGGTGCTCAGCCGCCCCAACCTGCTGCTGGAACTGCTGCTGATCAGGGTCGTGTACTCCGCGTACGCGCAGGTCAGGCTCGCGGCGACGGCCGGCCGCGGCACCGCCGAACACCATGGCCGCCAGATCCACGCCCTGGAGCAGTGGCTCCACATCGACATCGAGCACTGGGCCAACCATGCGGTCGTCAAGGCCGTCTGGCTGAGGGACTTCTTCGACTTCTACTACTCGACGTTCCACTTCATCGTGCCGCTGACGGTCCTCGGCGTGCTGTACGTACGGCGTCCCGCTGATTACCGCTGGGTCCGCAGCTCCATCGGCTTCGCCACACTCCTCGCGCTGGTCGGCTTCTGGCTCTATCCGCTGGCCCCTCCACGGCTGATGCCGGGGCTCGGTTTCATCGACACGGTCCATGGCGTCCAGGACTTCGCGAAGCCGGACTACGGAACGCTGACCTCGATGACCAATCAGTACGCGGCGATGCCCTCGCTGCATTTCGGCTGGTCGCTCTGGTGCGGAGTGGTCATCGTCATGCTGGCCCCGAAGACGTGGATGAAGGCGCTGGGGGCGCTGCACCCGCTGTTCACGGTCTCCGCGATCGTGGCCACGGCCAATCACTGGGTGCTGGACGCGGTGGGCGGCGCGGTCGTCGTGGCGCTCGGCTTCGGACTGACCTACATGCTGTCAGGGCCCCGGAAGCTGCGGTCGCCGACCGTTCCGGCGGCGGCAAGACCCCTGGACGACCTGGCGGTTCCGGCTCCGCGTCCGGCCGCGAGATCGACCGGCGACGCGGTGGGCGGCAAACGCAGGTGACCGTGTCCCGGAGGAGTGCCGTCCGGGGACGGAACCCCGAGGTGCCGAAGGGGTGCGAGGGACGAACTCGTCGTTCCCCGACCCCTTCGGCATGGATCGTCGCTCGACCAGCATCCGTCCATCCGCTCCGGTCCGCCACTCGAACGGCTCAGGGGGCCGACCCCAGGGCCCAGGTGGCGAGGGACAGCGTGGCCATGGACACCACTGTCGAGGCCACCACCGAGTTGCGGGCCACCTGGGTGTCCAGGCCGTACTGCTGGGCGTAGATGAAGGCGTTCTGAGCAGTCGGCAGCGCCGAGCAGAGCACGACGGCCAGCAGCTGATGATCCGGCAGACCCAGCAGCGGGCCACCGACGACGAACGCGGCCAGCGGCTGGACCAGCGTCTTGAGGGCAACCGCCACCACGACCTCCGCGCGCCGTGTGTGCCCCGTACGCCCCGTACGCCCCGCTCCTTCTTCGCGCGCGGCGCCCTTCGCGGGTTCCTTCGCCGGACCGCCGGTCGCCGGGCGGCCGTTCAGGGAGAGGCCCAGCGTGATCAGGGCCGTCGGCACCGCGGCGACACCGAGCAGGTCGCAGGAGTGGGCGAGGGCGTGCGGCAGCCGGAGTCCGAGCGCGGAGACGACGACACCCAGCAGCGAGGCCATGATGACCGGGTTGCGGACCGGCATGGTCAGCATCCGCCGGAACACGACGCCCTTTCGGGTACCCGTCCCCGGCCCCTGCCCCGTGCCCGCGTCCAGCAGCGTCAGGATCACGGGAGAGACCAACAGCACCTGGAACAGGATGATCTGGGCGACGAACGACGCGTCACCGAGCACCTGGACCGCCACCGGGATGCCGAGATTGGCGGAATTGATGTAGCCGGCCGCCATGCTGCCGATCGCCCGGTCGGCCGTGCCCCGGCCGAAGAACCGGCCGGCCGCCACGAAGCCGAGACCGCAGACCAGCGTCGTACCCGCCGCGAAGGCCACCATCGACGAGTTGGCGAAGTCGGCCGGCCGCGCCCCGGAGACCATTCCGAACAGGGCCGCGGGCATGGCCACATGGAAGACGAAGCGGCCGAGCACCGCTTCCGTCTGGACACCGAGGAGGCCGCCGCGGCCCGCCGCGCAGCCGATGGCGGTGAGGATCCAGATGGGGGCGAAGGCGGAGAGCAGAGCGTGCATTCCCGCCATGATCCACGCGCCGATGCGCTCATTTCGCACGGGGGTTCGGGCCGGGGCAGCCGGTACGGGCGGCGGGGGCCGGGGCATGAGGGAGACGGCCCCCGCCGCCCGAAGCCGGCGCGGGGCCGTCAGTCCCCGGCGGTACCGACGCCCGCACCGCGTGCGGCGGTGCTGACCTGCAGCTGCTTGATCCCGTTGAGCCAGGCCGAGCGCAGCCGCCGCGGGTCGCCGACCGGTCGCAGGTCCGGCAGCACGTCGGCGATCGCGTTGAAGATCAGGTCGATCTCCATCACCGCGAGCGACTTGCCGAGGCAGAAGTGCGGACCGCCGCCGCCGAAGCCGAGGTGGGGGTTGGGATCGCGGGAGATGTCGAAGGTCTCCGGGTTCTCGAAGACCTCGGGGTCGTTGTTGGCGGAGGAGTAGAACAGCCCGACCCTGTCGCCCTTCTTGATGTGCTGACCGCCGAGTTCGAGGTCCTGGGTGGCGGTCCGCTGGAAGGAGACCACGGGAGTGGCCCAGCGGACGATCTCCTCGGCGGTGGTCTCCGGCCGCTCGCGCTTGTACAGCTCCCACTCGTCGGGGTGGGTGAGGAAGGCGTGCATGCCGTGGCTGATGGCGTTACGGGTGGTCTCGTTCCCGGCGACGGCGAGCAGGATCACGAAGAAGCCGAACTCGTCGGAGGAGAGATTTCCCTGTCCCTCCGCGGCGACCAGCTGGGAGACGATGTCCTTGGCCGGACACTCCTTGCGGGCGGCCGCCAGGTTCATCGAGTACGAGACGATCTCCATGGCCGCCTCGGTGCCGACCTCCTCGGTGATCGCGTACTCGGGATCGTCGTACGCGGCCATCTTGTTGGACCAGTCGAAGATCTTGGACCGGTCCTCCTGCGGTACGCCGATGAGTTCGGCGATGGCCTGGAGCGGCAGTTCGACGGCGATGTTGGTGACGAAGTCGAACGAACCGTCGTCGTCGGCGGAGGCGAGAGCCGTCTCGACGATCGAGCGGGCGCGGCTGCGCAGGGCCTGCTCCAGGGAGCGGATCGCCCGGGGTGTGAAGCCCCGCTGGACGATCTGGCGGACCCGGGTGTGCTCGGGCGGGTCCATGTTCAGCATGATCAGCTTCTGGACGTCGATCTGGTCGCGGCTGATCGACTCGTTGAAGCGGATGACCGCCGTATTGGTGTGCGAGGAGAACAGTTCGGGGTGGGTGGAGACGTACTTGACGTCCGCGTGCCGGGTGACGACCCAGTAGCCCTCGTCGTCGAAACCGGAGATACCGGCCGGCTGGGTGCACCACCAGACCGGCGCGGTCTGCCGCATCTGTGCGAACTCCGGGTGCGGAATGCGGGCTTGGAGCAGGTCGGGGTCGGTGAAGTCGAACCCTTCGGGCAGATGGGGGCAGGGCATCGGCAACTCCAGGTCGGTCCGAGAGCCGCCCGAACGTTGTCTGACGACCCATCAGAAGTTGCCCGAAACGTAGTAACGAGTTCTACAACTGGCAAGAGGGGTGGCCCGATCTGTTGCGTGAAGAGTGGGTGAGGCAGGTATGGAGCGGGCGCAAGGTGCGTGCAAGACCCTTGCGTACCCGGGGTAAGCCCCACAAGACTGCCTGCAGAACTAGAACGCGTACTAGTTACCTCCGCGGGCGCCGGGACGCCCCTGCGGAAGGGCGAGGAGAGGACGAGCTCATGGCCGCGGAACCCGTCATCGTCGAAGCCGTACGCACCCCCATCGGCAAGCGCGGAGGCGCGCTCGCCAATCTGCATCCCGCCTATCTGCTGGGCGAGACCTACCGGGAACTCCTCGGCCGCACCGGCATCCACGCCGACTGCGTCGAACAGATCGTCGGCGGTACGGTCACCCACGCCGGCGAACAGTCCATGAATCCGGCCCGCAACGCCTGGCTCACCGTGGGCCTTCCGTACGAGACCGCCGCCACCACCGTGGACTGCCAGTGCGGCTCCTCGCAGCAGGCCTCGCACATGGTCGCCAACATGGTCGCGGCCGGAGTGATCGACATCGGCATCAGCTGTGGTGTCGAGGCCATGTCGCGGGTGCCGCTGGGCAGCGGCTCCAAGCACGGACCGGGAAAGCCCTGGCCCGACGAGTGGAACGTCGACCTGCCCAACCAGTTCGAGGCGGCCGAGCGCATCGCCCGCAACCGCGGCCTGACCCGGGAGAACGTCGACTCGCTCGGGCTGATCTCGCAGGAGCGGGCGGCCGTCGCCTGGGCCGAGGAGCGGTTCAAACGGGAGACGTACGCGGTCCAGGTGCCGACCACCGAGGAGGAGCAGGCGGCCGGTGAGGGGATGTGGCGTCTGGTCGACCGGGACGAGGGGCTGCGGGACACCACGATGGAGGGCCTCGGCCGGCTCAAGCCGGTCATGCCCACCGCGATCCACACCGCGGGCAACTCCTCCCAGATATCCGACGGCGCCTGCGCGATCATGTGGGCGTCCAAGCGGATGGCACGCGCGCTCAAGCTCAAGCCGCGCGCCCGGATCGTCGCCCAGGCGCTCGTCGGCTCCGACCCGCACTTCCACCTCGACGGACCGATCGACGCGACCCGCGCGGTGCTCGGCAAGGCCGGGATGTCGCTCAAGGACATCGACATCGTCGAGATCAACGAGGCCTTCGCCTCGGTGGTGCTGAGCTGGGCCCAGGTGTTCGGGCAGGACCTCGAAAAGGTCAATGTCAACGGCGGGGCCATCGCGCTCGGCCACCCGGTGGGCGCCACCGGCGCCCGCCTGATCACCACGGCACTGCACGAACTGGAGCGCCGGGACAAGGAGTTCGCACTGATCACCATGTGCGCGGGTGGCGCGCTGGCGACGGGCACCATCATCCAGCGGCTCTGACGGCGGGCCGGCGGGCAGGATTCGGCGGCTCCGGCACCGCACCGACGGGGAAGACCCCTGGCCGGGGTGTCGTCAGGTGTACCTCCGGTCGGGGGCCCAGGCCGATACCCGTGCCGCGCCCGGCTGAATAGCGTCATGGGCATGGAAAAGAACAGCGCTACGAACCAGTCGACTCGGAACAAGCGACGCCGCGCCGCCCGCCGTGGACTGGCCGCCGCCACCGTGGTGGTCCTGGCCGCACTCGGCACCGCGCCCGCCGTCGCCCAACAGCCCGTCGGTGCGGCCGAGTCCTCCCACACGCTCGCGGCGCGAGACAGAGGGGACCTCCTGTCCCTCACCCCCGTGGCCGACCTCGGCCGCGCCGACGTGGCCCGTTTCCTCGCCTCCGGGGGGATGGCGACCGACACCGTCCGCCACGGCCTGCGGGCCTACCGCCTCACCTACCGCACCGTCACCCCGCAGGGCGCCCCCACGACCGCCACCGGACTCCTCGTCCTCCCCAAGGGGGGCCCGCACCGACTGGACCTGGTCTCCGACACCCACGGCACGATGGCCCACCGCGACTACGCGCCCTCCGTCAGCGAGGACTTCGGCCGCTTCGCCCCCTATCTCCACGCCTCGGCGGGCCGCGCCGTCGCCGCCCCCGACTACCTCGGACTCGGCAAGGGGCCGGGCCGCCACCCGTACATGGACACCAAGTCCTCCGTCACCGCCTCCGTCGACATGCTGCGGGCCTCCCGCACCGCCGCGCAGCGGCTGAACCGCCCGCTCACCGGCGATGTGTACGCGAGCGGCTTCTCCCAGGGCGGCCAGGTCGCGATGGCCCTGGGCAGAGCCCTCGACAACGGCGCCGACCGGCACTTCAGGCTCCGTGCCCTCGCCCCCGTCTCGGGGCCGTACGACATCGAGCACGCCGAGACGCCCGCCCTGTTCGACGGCCGGGTCAACGACATCAGCGGCATCTTCTACATGACGTACTTCCTCACCGCGCAGAACAGGCTCCACCCGCTCTACAAGGACCCGTCCGAAGCGTTCCGGGAGCCGTACGCGGGAATCGTCGACGACCTGTTCGACACCAACCACGTCGAGGAGCAGATCATCCCGGCGCTGCCCGGCACTCTGAAGGAACTGCTCACCGAAGACTACTACCGGCAGGTCCAGCACCCCACCGGTGCCCTGCTGGCCGCGGTGCGCGCCCAGGACGGCAACTGCGCCTGGAAGCCGGACGTGCCCGTGCGCCTGTACTCCTCGTCGGGCGACACCGATGTGCCGATCGCCAACGCCCGCAACTGCGCGGCCGATCTGGCGGAGCACGGTGTCAAGGCCCGGGTGGTCGACCAGGGGACGACCGGCCACAACGCCACGTACATGAAGTCGGGTCCCCAGATCGTGCGCTGGTTCGACACGGTCGCCGCGCGGCACTGAACCCGGTACCGGCGGGGCGGAGCCGGCCGGGGTCCCGGCCGGCTCCACGCCGTGGGGGCGGCGGGCAAAGACGTCCGCTCAGTACGGCACGTGGGTGGGGAAGGTGGCCGTGGGGCTGAACAGTGTCGCGTACCCGTCCTCGTGGCGGCGGTGCCGCCCGGACCGGCTCACCTCGGCGACCGGGGCCGCGAGCGTGAGCAGCCCGTCGTTGGCGAGTTCCTGTACGCGCATCAGCAGCGCCCTCACCTCCAGGCCGAGTTCGGCGGCGACCGTCTGCAGGTCGAGGCCGGACTCCCAGCTCCACAGCAGCACGGAGTCCATGCTGGGCGACCAGAACACCGTGTTCTCCACCTCGACGGGCGCTGCCGCGGCGGGGGCGGAGGCGGGAGGTGCCATGTCCGGCGGCGGAACGACCATCTCCTCGCGCGGGTGCGGCAAGGGGATCTCGGGTACGGCGGGGGGTTCTTCCGTCGGCTCCGGCGCCGCCTGCGGGGGTCGCCTCAGGAGTTCCTCGGCGAGGGAGCGCGCGTCGGTGCGGCCCACCGTGCGACGTGCTAATCGCACCTCGCGTTCGTTGAGGCCCATCAAGTCCGCGATCGAGCCGTCGTCGCCGACCGTGACGGCGAATGCCGCGAGTGTCCTGCTGCGCTCGGCCTGCGCCTCGTCCAGCAACGCCTGTGCCTGACGCATGCGTTCGTCGCTGGCACAGAAAGCTTCCGCCAGGACGGTGTTCCGATCCCAGAATTCACGAGGTTCCACGTAGGTGACAACGCTCCGGCGGCCGTTGGGAACGGACGGCCGAGCAAAATGCGCCTAGATGGACCAACGAGTAATTAATCTCGCCAAGTTATATGAACTTGAACATTTGTCAAGTCTTGAAGGCTTTTTGCGGCGTGGCGAAGGCCCCGACCGGTGGTCGGGGCCTTCGGGCGGGCCCGGGAGCCGCCGGCTCAGTACCAGTGGTTGGCCTGCCAGAACGACCAGGCGGCGCACGGGCTGCCGTAGCGGGACTTCATGCAGTCCATGCCCCACTTGATCCGGGTCGTGGGGTTGGTCCTCCAGTCGGCGCCCGCGGAGGCCGTCTTCGAACCGGGAAGGGCCTGAACGAGGCCGTACGCGCCGGACGAGGCGTTGGTCGCACCGGGGGCCCAGCCGCTCTCGCGCTGGACGATGTCGCTGAAGCACTGGAACTGCGCGGCGTCGCCGATCAACGTCACGGGCGAACGACACCGGAGTCCTGTCGTCGGGTACGGGGGAGTCGCGGACCGGTCCGGATCGTGCGGTCGTGCGGTGGACCGGTCTTCGTCGAACCGCGGTCCGTTCGGGAGGGGCCCGGCGGTGCTCGGCGACGTGATCCAGTGTCAGCGGCGGTTTTCGGCCGCGGCAACGACCTCTGGTACGAACCCGTCTCGCACCCGGGGCCGAAGGGCCCGCACCGTCCGGGCCGCCCCGAAGGGCTCCTGAGCAGGTCGGAGCGGATGCGGGACGGTGTCCACCGCGGCGGCGCGGCCACGACCCGGCATCGTGGAGGACCGACGCCCTGTGGGAGCCCTCACTCACCGGAGGCGTCGAATGTGACCCGGGCCTCGAATGCGGCCCGGCGCGTGGCCCGGCGCAGCGCCTTCAGCAGCGTCGGGCCGATGGTGAGGGTCAGCACCACGGTGAGTACGGCCCGGCCCAGGTCCCAGCCGAGCGAGGTCGCCGTGCAGTACGCGAGGAAGCGGACCAGGTTCTGCGCCAACGGGTCACCCGCGTGGAACGAGATCCCCGAACCGAGACCGGGCACGATCGTCCAGCCGTACAGGTTCATCACCGTGCCGTACGCGAACGCCGCCACGAACCCGTACACCGCGAGCATCAGCGGCTCGGCCCGCCCGCGCAGCCGGTCCGGCCCCGGCAGCAGGCCCGCGCCCATCGTGAACCAGCCCATCGACAGCATCTGGAACGGCATCCACGGCCCCACTCCACCGGTGAGCAGCGCGGACGCGAACATCGTCACCGAGCCGAGCACGAAGCCGAAGCCGGGCCCGAGCACCCGGCCGCTCAGCACCATCAGGAAGAACATCGGCTCCAGCCCCGCCGTGCCCGCGCCCAGCGGACGCAGCGCGGCGCCGACCGCCGCCAGCACCCCCAGCATCGCCACCGCCTTCGCGTCGAGACCGGAGTCCGCGATCATCGCGACGACCACGCCGACCAGCAGCGGCAGCAGCGCGGCGAACAGCCACGGCGCGTCCTGGGAGTGCGCCAGACCGGAGCCCGCGCCGGCCAGCAGCGGCCAGCCGAACGCGACCACGCCGATCGCGCTGATGAGGACGAGCGCGGCGATCGCGCGCGGCCCCAGACGTATCGGCCGTACCGGGCGCCGGTCCGTGGCGCGGCCCTTCCCACCGGTCTTTCCGCTCATGCCCCGGCTCCCAGCGCGCGACGCACCTGTGTCACGGTCAGCCACTCCTGCGGGGCGAGGATCTTCGCGGTCTGCGGGGCGAACGCCGGGGAGGAGACCACCACCTGCCGGGTCTCCCCGTCCGCGACGATCTCCCCGTCGGCGAGTATCACCACGCGGTGCGCCAGCTCGGCGGCGAGCTCCACATCGTGCGTGGCCAGGACGATCGCGTGGCCCTCGGCCGCGAGCGCGCGCAGAACCGTGACCAGCCGGGCCTTCGCCGCGTAGTCCAGGCCACGGGTCGGCTCGTCCAGGAGCAGCAGTGGAGGCCTCGCGGTGAGCACGACGGCCAGGGCGAGCGCGAGCCGCTGGCCCTCGGAGAGATCACGTGGGTGGGTGTCGTCCGGCACACCGGGCAGCAGCTCGGAGACCAGCGCCCGGCAGCTGCCCGCCGCGGCGCCCGCGTCGGCGTCGGCCGCGGCGCACTCGGCGGCGACCGTGTCCGCGTACAGCAGATCGCGTGGCTCCTGCGGTACGAGCCCGACCCGGCGCACCATCTCGCGCGGCTGCGTGCGGTGCGGGGTCCGGCCGCCGACGAGGACGGTGCCGGTGGTGGGCTCGACCATGCCCACGAGCGTGGCCAGCAGGGTGGATTTGCCCGCACCGTTGCGGCCCATCAGGGCGACCGTCTCGCCGGGGGCGACGGTGAGCGTCACCCCGCGCAGCGCCTCGACGCGCCCACGCCGTACGCCGAGCCGCTCGACCCGGGCCGGGGTGTGGCCCGCGGGACCGGGAGCGGTGGTGGTCCGGGCGCCGCGGCCCAGCAGCCGGGCCAGGGCGCCGCGCCGCGCCGGTGCCGGGACGGCGGGCAACGGGGCCACCACGGCCCCGGTTGGTTTGGACGGCGCGGCGGGCGGCCGTGCCGACGCCAGCCGCTCGCGCAGACCGGCCGCGCGGCGCCGGGCATCGCGGACCGAGAGCGGCAGCGGTTCCCAGCCCGCCAGCCGGCCCAGCGCGACGACCGGCGGGTGGACCGGGGAGACGGCCATGACGTCCGCGGGCGCGCCCATGACCGGTGCCGCGCCCGGTGACGGCAGCAGGACGACCCGGTCCGCGTACTGCACCACCCGCTCCAGCCGGTGCTCCGCCATCAGGACCGTCGTACCGAGGTCGTGCACCAGCCGCTGGAGCACGGCGAGGACCTCCTCGGCCGCCGCCGGGTCCAGGGCGGACGTCGGCTCGTCGAGGACCAGGACCTTCGGGTGCGGGGTGAGCACCGAGCCGATCGCGACCCGCTGCTGCTGGCCGCCGGAGAGCGTGGCGATCGGCCGGTCGCGCAGCCCGGCCAGACCCAGCAGGTCGAGGGTCTCCTCGACCCGCCGCCGCATCACGCCGGGGGCCAGGCCCAGCGACTCCATCCCGTACGCCAGCTCGTCCTCGACCGTGTCGGTGACGAAGTGGGAGAGCGGGTCCTGACCCACCGTGCCGACCAGATCGGCGAGTTCGCGCGGCTTGTGGGTACGGGTGTCGCGCCCGTCGACCGTGACCCGGCCGCTCAGCGTGCCGCCGGTGAAGTGCGGCACCAGACCGGAGACGGCACCCAGCAGCGTCGACTTGCCGACCCCGGACGGGCCGACGATCAGCACCAACTCGCCCTCCGGAACGGTCAGATCGACCCCGGACAGGGTGGGGCGCCCGGTGCCCTCGTAGCGCACCGAGACATGCTCGAACCGGATCACTGGCTCTCCTTGGAACGCGGGGCGCCCAGCGGGGGTGGCACGGGCGCCACCACCGCGGGCAACAGCCCGATCAGCACCGCGGCCGCGGGCCACAGCGGAAGCACCGGCGCGGCCAGCGGTACGACGCCAGGCCGCAGTGCCTCCGCGTCGACACCGCCCGCCCAGACCATTGCCACGGCCACGGCGACCCCCGAACCCGCCACCAGCCAGGCACGCCCACCCCACCGGTCGGGCCGGTAGCGGGTACGGACCGAGCGGGCCCCGCCGAGCCGCAGCCCGGCCATCGCGGCGACCAGCCCGGCGATCAGCAGCGGCAGTCCGTACACCGCGCCCTGCGCGGCCAGCAACCCGTACGTGCCCGCGCACACCCCCAGCAGTCCGCCGAGCGTGAGGACGTTCGTGGTGTGCCGGACGGCGGGCGGGACCTGGGCCGTGCGCCCGTATCCGCGCGCGTCCATCGAGGCCGCCACCGCGACCGAGCGCTCCAACGCACCCTCCAGGACCGGCAGTCCGATCTGGAGCACCGCCTTGACGCCGCCGGTCGGACGGCCCCGCAGCCGCCGTGCGGTGCGCAGCCGCACCACATCGGCGACCATGTTCGGCGCGAACGTCATGGCGACGACGACGGCGACCCCCGCCTCGTACAGCGCACCCGGCAGCGACTTCAGCAGCCGGGCCGGGTTGGCGAGCGAGTTCGCCGCACCGAGACAGATCAGCAGGGTCGCCAGCTTCGCCCCGTCGTACAGCGCGAAGACCAGTTGCTCGGCGGTGACCCGGCCACCGATCCTGACGCCCTTCGCCCAGTCGGGCAGCGGCACCTCGGGGAGCGTGAACACCGGATGCGTCCCGGGGACCGGCGAACCGAGAAGGACCGAGAAGACCAGCCGCACACCGACGACGAACAGCCCGATCCTGATGAACGCCCCGTACGAACGGGCCCACGGCGCGTCCGTGCGGCGCGCCGCGACCACATAGCCGGCGACCCCCACCAGCAGCCCGAGCAGCAGCGGATTGGTGGTCCGGGACGCGGCGGTGGCGAGACCGAGCGCCCACAGCCACCAGGCCCCGGCGGGCAGGGCGTTGCTCCGGGTCGCCCCGGGGGCGCGCAGCGGCCGGCGCGGCCGGACGGTGCCGGTGGCGCCGGTCACCGGGCCGCTGGTCGGGGCGGTCATCCGCGGCGGCGGCGGGCCTGCACGACTGCGGCGATGCCGAGGAGGAGAACGGCGCCGACGCCGACGAGCACCCCGGCGGACGGCCCGCCGGAGCCGCCCGAACCGGTGGAGGCGGCGGCGGGGGCGGAGGCGCCCGGGGACGCAGTCGCGGAAGGCGTCGCGTGCCCGTCGCCCGAGACCTGTTCGCCGCAGCCCGAGCCCGGATAGCCGGAGATGGCACAGAGCAGCGCGTCGCTGCTGTAACGCAGCGGTTTGGCCACCGAGGCGAGCGCCTCGGCGGCGCTCGCGTCGGGGGCGACCCGCGCGCAGGCGGTACGCGGCGCGGGCGGCGTCTCGCCGGCCGGGGCGTCCGCCGCCGTGCCCGGGTCGATGACCAGCGCGACCCGCTTGGTGCCGTCCTGGGCCGGGGTGTCCGCGCAGATCTTCGCGAAGTCGGGGGAGCGGCGCGGCTTCGCCGAGTCCTGGGAGTCCTCGCTGACCGAGAACCGGAAGCCCTGCACCGTGCCGTCGTCCGGCCGGACGAGGGACGGGCCCTGGGTGGCGTACGTCCAGCCGGTGCCGGAACCCTCCCAGAACGACCAGTACCGGTACCCGGCCGCCTGGGCCGTCCCGGCGCCGAGCACGGCCAGGACGGCAGCCAGGGCCACCAGCAGCGCGGTGGCCCTTCCCGCCCGCCTCACAGCTGCCGGTTCTTGCGCCGGCCGCTGATCAGGAAGGCCGCGGCCGCGGCGACGACGAGGCCGATGCCGATGAACCACCACACGCCACCGATCACGTCGTCGCCGCTGTGCACCTGGTCCTTCTCCGTGGCCTCGTAGCCGGTGTCGGCGGACGGGTCGGGCGTCGTGACGGCCGCGGGTGCGGGACCGGTCGCGTTCAGCCGGTCGACCAGGTTGACGCCGTTGAAGTCGCGGGCGTCGGAGCCGGTCGCGTGCGCGGCCAGGACCAGCTGGGCGTAGGCGGCGGGACCGTTCTGCTCGGCCCAGGGGCCGGCGTTCTTCTTCAGCCAGGCCAGGGCCTTGGCGGCCTTGTCCTGGTGGCCCGCGGCGGACAGGGCGACGACCGCGTCCGCGGTGTTGCCGAAGTCGGGCTGCGGGGTGGTGTCGGCGGCACCGGGCATCGGGGCCAGGTCGAGGTGGCCGCTCGTGGCGAGGGCGTTGGCGAGGTAGTGGGCGCCGTTCTGGGCGGCCTGCTCGGGCGTGAGACCGGTCCCCGGGCGGCAGCTGGTCCCCTTGGCCGCGGCGTTGTTCCCGACGGCCAGGGCCTTGCCCATCGTGCCGAGCACGGCGGCGGCGGTGGCGTCCGCGTTGGCGGCGAGCTTGCCGGCCTTGTCGGGCTGGTAGGCGAAGGCGCCGCCGTCCTTGCCGCCGCACGGGATCGCGAGCGCGAGCAGCGGGGAGTAGGGGGTCTTGCCGTCCGGGGTGGTGATGTCCGCGAGCCGCTGGCCCTGCCGGGCGAGGGCGCCGATCACCAGCGAGGTGGAGTTGGCGTCGCTGGGCGCGCCGGCGGTGTAGCCCCAGCCGCCGTCCTCGTTCTGTACGGACTTCAGCCAGCGGACCGAGTTGTTGACGGTGTCCCGGTGCCCGCCCACCTCGACGAACGCCTGGACGGCGGCCGCGGTGGCATTGGTGTCCAGCACCGTCTTCCCGGTGCAGGGCCGGGAGACGTCGGGCCGGTACGCGGCGTAGGCGCCGTTGCCGCACTGCTGGGCGATCAGCCAGTCCACCGACTCCTTGGCGGGCGTGACGCCCTCCAGCCGCTGGGCGAGGAAGGCCAGCGACTGCCGCCAGACACCGTCGTAGGTCGGGTCCTTCGTGCCGTACAGCCCGGACGGCAGGGCGACGGACGGCGAGGGGGAAGGGGACGGCGCCGCCACCGCGACCGGGGCAGCGGCCGCACAGAGCACGGTGGCGATGGCGGCGAGCGTTGCCGCGCTGCGGCGTACGGTCATGGCGGGCGGGGCCTCTCCTGCGGGGAACCGGGCACAGGCACGCTCAGGCACCAGGCTCCGGCTCCGTATACCTCGACGGTGCCGACCACCGGGGTTCCGGAGGTCGCGAGCCGGTCACGACCGCGGACAGGGCATTCCGACTCACCGTCTGCGACGACGGTTCACGGCTGCGTGGTCAGCGCCGGATTCGCACCGGCTTCCCCCTGAACGGGCATGATGACGACCCGCACACTCTACCGGGCGGGGTCGGACGGGTTCCGGGGCCGTCCGGGGGCTCGTCTTCCACGGAACGGGCGACGGCCCGGCGCGGCCCCGGGAGCCCGACGGGCGACGCCTTCACCGCGCTCGCCGGAAGTCCGGCCCGTGCCGGTGCCCGGGTGTCCGGAAGAGGGTGAACGAGCTCCCTGCCCGACGGCCCGCCGCGCCCTTCACACCGCGATGTACGTCACCGGCTCGCTCCCCGCCACCGCCTCCGCGCGCCCCAGCCTGACCAGACGTCGCAGATGCGCCTCGGCCTCGGAGACGGCGATGTTCCGCGAACCGTGCGAGATCTGCTCCCACGGCCGGTTCCACTCCATCCGCTCGGCCAGCTCCCACGGCGTGAGCGGGGTGGCCAGCAGCTTGAGCAGTCCGGTCAGCCGTTCCTCGTGATGGTCCAGGAGTTCCCGTACGCGCCCCGCGGCGTCCGTGAACGCGTACTGGTGGGCGGGCAGCACCTCCGCCACGCCGAGCCGGCCGATGTGCTCCAGCGAGCCGAGGTAGTCACCGACGGGGTCTCCCCCGGCGGAGGGGGCGGTGCCCGGCGCGGCGTCCGGGTCCTCGTACAGCCCGATGTGCGGGCTGATCCCCGGCAGCAGATGGTCCCCCGAGAACAGCCGCCCCCGGCCCGGCAGATTCCGCGGATGCTCCTCCTCCAGATGCAGACAGACATGACCGGGCGTGTGCCCCGGAGTCCAGATCGCCCGCAGTCGGCGGCCCGCCAGGCCGAGGAGCTCCCCCGGAGCGATCTCCCGGTCCGGGAGCGCGGACCGCAGCCCCGGCAGCGTGCGCATCCGGCCGCCCTCGACCGCGGCCCGCAGCGGCGCGAGATGCTCCTGGGGCGCACCGACCGCGGTGAGCTTCGTCAAGAGGTACGACAGCCAGGTGCCGGGCCGGGCCTCACGGGTGCGGCGCACGATCGCGGCGTCCGCCGCGTGCATGGCGATCCAGGCCCCGGACGCCTCGCGCACCTGGCCGGAGAGGCCGTGGTGGTCGGGGTGGTGATGGGTGACGACCACACCGTGGATGTCGCCGATGCCCGTACCGATGGCGTCGAGCCCGGCGGTGAGGGTGTCCCACGCCTCCGGATCGTCCCAGCCCGTGTCGATCAGGACCGGCCCGCGATCGGTGTCGAGGACATGGACGAGGGTGTGGCCGAGCGGATTGTCCGGGATGGGGACCTTGATGCTGTGCACGCCCCCGCCATGGTCGGTCACCTGCGTCATGGGCTCCCCATCTCTCGTCGAGGTCTGGTCGGCGCACCGGACGTATGGCGTGCGGCGCACCGCGCCCACTGTAACGAGAACTTGTTTCAGTAGTAGCCCCGGTCGACCATCTGTCGGTACGTCCATCTGCCGGGCGTGCCGGGGGAGTTCGGGGTGCACGCGATCGCGGGACGGTCGCCTACCGCGCGAGGGACGGCCGCCCCGGTGGCTACCGGGCGCGGGCCGCCCCGTGCCCGCGCCCGTGGCCCGCGTGGGCCGGGGCGCCGCGTGGGCCTGACGCCGCGCGGGCCGCGGTTCACGCGTCGGCGCGGGGCGGTCCGTACGCTCGGAGCCCCGCGCCGGGCGGTGGATCCGGGTCACCGGCCGGGCGGCCGGTGACCCGGATCACTCGTCGCTCATGCGGCGTCCGTGGCCGGACGGTGCCAGACGAGTCGCGGGGTGCGCGCGCCGTCGCCGGTTCCCTCGGTCGGGGGGAGCAGGGTTAATCGGTCCCCCTCCACCCGCCACCGCCGCTCCTGACTGGTGCCGACCCACGGGCGCAGGGACGCCACGTGCAGATGGTGGACGACCAGGTCGCCCGTCACCTCGTAGGTGCCCGCGTATCCCAGGTACGGAGAAGTCCTGAACAGGGTCGCGGTGTCGACCGGTCCGGCCGCCCCCTCCTCCGGGGAGGACTCGGCGTCCGGGTTCAGCATGCTCACCGACATGTGGCCGTCGGCGGTGTAGGTGATCAGTCCTGTCGGACTCTGCCCGAGGGGGTGTTCGAGGGTGTCGCCGGAGGCGTCCATGATGGCGACGGTGCTCAGCAGCCAGGCACCCACGAGGGGGTGTTCGGAGGTGCCTGGCCGGGGGGCGGATGGGTGATTCGGTTCGGTGCGGGATGGGGTGTGCACGTGTCTCCCTTCTGAGCTGGTGGAATTCGGAACTTCTGGAGCGGGTGCGTGGGGGACGGGGTCGTTCTCGTCCCTACCCGTGCGGCACGCCGTGGAAGCGAGGGGCGCGCCGCGAAAGCCCGGGTGGCGCGACGGCGGCGGTCCGGCCGCGCGCGTCGTCGAAGCCGTGGACTCCTGGAACTGGAACTGGTATCAGTTCTGACACGGAGTCAGGGAACGTGCCGGGTCGCGGGAGGCAGCAGCCATGACCGAGCTTGTCGAACACGGAAAACTTTTCATCGGCGGGGAGTTGGTCGATCCGCTGGGCCGGGATGTCATCGAGGTCGTATCGCCCCACACCGAACAGGTCATCGGCCGGGTGCCGCACGCCTGCGAGGAGGATGTGGACCGGGCCGTCGCCGCCGCCCGGCGGGCGTTCGACGAGGGGCCCTGGCCGCGGACGACCCTGGACGAGCGGATCGCGGTGATCACCCGGATCAAGGACGCGTTCGCCGTGCGGTACGAGGAGATCGCCCGTGTCATCAGCTCGCAGAACGGCACCCCGTACACGTCGAGCGTCATGGTGCAGGCGCTCGCCGCGATGATGGTGTGGGACGCGGCGATCACCGTCGCCCGCACCTTCCCGTACGAGGAGCGCCGGGACGGGGCTCTCAGGCCGCTGCTGGTGCGCCGGGAGCCGGTCGGGGTGGTCGCGGCCGTGGTGCCGTGGAACGTTCCGCAGTTCACCGCCGCCGCGAAGCTCGCGCCCGCGCTGCTGGCCGGCTGCTCCGCCGTGCTCAAGGTCTCGCCCGAATCCCCGCTGGACGCCTACATCCTGGCCGACATCGTGGCCGGGGCCGGGCTGCCGGAGGGGGTGCTGTCGATCCTGCCCGCGGACCGCGAGGTCAGCGAGTACCTGGTGGGGCACCCCGGCGTCGACAAGGTGTCGTTCACCGGGTCCGTGGCCGCCGGGCGACGGGTGATGGAGGTCGCCTCCCGCAACCTCACCCGGGTCACACTGGAACTGGGCGGCAAGTCCGCCGCCGTGATCCTCCCGGACGCCGATCCGGAGACGGCAGTCGCCGGGATCGTTCCCTTCGCCTGGATGATCAACGGCCAGGCGTGCGTCGCCCAGACCCGCATCCTCGTCCCGCGCACCCGCTACGACGAGACGGCCGAGGCGTTCGCCGCCGCCGCGAGCGCGCTGCAGGTCGGCGACCCGCTCGATCCCGCCACCGAACTCGGCCCCCTCGTCGCGCGGCGCCAGCAGCAGCGGTCGCTCGACTACATCAGGATCGGCCAGGACGAGGGCGCCAAGATCCTCACCGGCGGCGGACGTCCGGCGTCCCAGGGCCGGGGCTGGTACGTGGAGCCGACCCTCTTCGGTGACGTCGACAACTCCATGCGCGTCGCCCGCGAGGAGATCTTCGGTCCCGTCATCTGCCTCCTGCCGTACGGTGACGAGGACGAGGCCGTACGGATCGCCAACGACTCCGAGTACGGCCTCAGCGGCAGCGTCTGGACCGCCGACACCGAGCGCGGCATCGACATCGCGCGCCGGGTCAGAACGGGCACGTACAGCGTCAACACCTTCAGCCTCGACATGCTCGGTCCCTTCGGCGGTTACAAGAACTCCGGTCTGGGACGGGAGTTCGGGCCCGAGGGATACGCCGAGTACTTCGAGCACAAGATGATTCATCTGCCGGCCGGATACGAGGAGGCGTGATGGGGGACCGCTGGGCCGTGGAGGTCGACCGCGGGGTCTGCATCGGTTCCGGAATGTGTGTGAACCACGCCCCTGGAGGATTCGCGCTGGATTCCGCCCGGCAGTCCCGTCCGTCGGCCCCGGAGACCGACGCCAACGAGCAGGTGCTCGCGGCGGCCGAGGGATGCCCGGTCGAGGCGATCACGATCACGCTGATCGGCTCGGGGGAGGTCGTCTTCCCGCCGGAGGAATGAAAGGGCGCTCCCGCAACAGGATTTGGCCGCGGTGGAAGGCTTCGAGCCGGTTCGCCATTTCCCGGCGGGCGGTCGAGTACGGGCGTACCCGATTTGCACCGGCCGCTGTGGGACGGTCTGCCCGCGCTCGCCGGCCGGGTTCGTCACCGGGTCAGCAAGGCGTCGGGCGATGGTCCGGTTCGGCGTCGCCGCTCGGAGTGGCCGCGTCATCCGGAGTCAGGCAGTGGATGCGCGGTATCGGTGAAGCCAGCAGCCAGAGCACCGACAGCGTTCCCCCGGCGGCGCCGATGAGCAGTGTTGTCCGCAGGCCGAAGGCGGTGGCGAGCAGGCCGCCGACGACGGCCCCGATGGGACGTATGCCGTAGTTGACGGTGCTGAACGCGCCCGCCACGCGGCTGCGCATGCCATCAGGAATCACGCTGGTCTGCAGGGAGTTGAGGTTGACGTCGAAGAGCATGACGCCGATCCCGGAGAGGAACTCCGCCGCGGCCAGTGCTCCGGCGCGGGCCCAGAGCGGGCCGCCCGCGCCGGCCGCGACGGCGATGGGCGCCGGAAACAGCACGGCTCCCACGACGATGCTGCGCCCCACTCCGATACGTCGCGAGATCCTCGGGGCGAGGACGGCGCCGAGGAAGGCGCCGGTCGAACCGATACCCAGAGCCAGTCCGATCACTCCGGCGGACAGCCCCAGGACGCGGCTGGCGAACAACATCATCAGCCCGCTGCCTGCGACAAAGGTGAAGAAGTTGACGGTCACCGCGCTGCAGAGCCCGGCGCGCAGCACCGGGTGCCGCGTCACGAAGGTCATCCCCTCCCGGGCACGTCGTAGCAGTGAGGGAACCGCTGCCTCGTCGGTGCCGGTGGGCGATTCACCGAGCGGGATCCGCCCTATCAGGAACGCGGACGCCGCATACGACAAGGCATCGACAACGACAGCCAGGGGCGCGGTCAACGCTTGAACGAGACCGCCACCGACCGCCGGGCCGACCACGTGCGACACCGACCGACTGGCACTGAGCCCGCTGTTCGCCTCGACGTAGGACGAGCGGGGCACGAGATGAGCGAAGAAGGGCGGATAGGCGGTGTTGAACAGCACCGCTGCGGTGCCGGTCAACACCGCCACGGCATACAACTGACCGAGGCTCACCGCGTCGAGCAGGTACGCGACGGGGAGGCTGAGCAACACCGCACCGCGCACCAGATCGGCGAAGACCATCAGGCGGCGCTTGTGGACCCGGCGGTCGACCCAGGCCCCCAGAATGATCGCGAGCAGATTCGGAGTCCAGATGAGCGCGGTCAGCCACGCCACCTGGTTGGCCGAGGCGCTCAGCGCAGTCACGGCGATCAGCGGCAGTGCCAGTTCGGTGATCCGGTCGCCGAACTCCGAGATCGACTGCCCTGCCCAGAACCGGCAAAAGCGCCGGTCACGCCACAGGGATATCGGGGCGCCCGCCTCCGGGGCGCTCACGGTGTCCCGCCGGCCTGCTCCTCGTCCTGCTCCGGCAGGGCATAGCGCATCAGCTGGACGCCGCGGCTTCCGGCCGGACGCTCGGCAGGGTTGCGTGTCACGTAAGGCGCGAGCACCCGCTCGATTGCGTCCTGAATCGCCGCAAGTTCCTCCGCCGAAACGACCACACGGGTGTGGGCCAGACCGGCAGCCCTCTGCCACAACGGGTCCAGGCCGGGCTCGACTTCGGCCACCCACCTGCTCGGCAGATCTCCGTAGCGCACAAACATTTCCCGGGACAGCGCCCGCGCGGCCGACCTGCCCTCCTCGTCCTGCGGTGTCTCGAACCGGAAACCACGCGCTGCCGCCTCCCACCGCCGTTGCCGACGGTCCGCCCCGGCCTCGGCATCCCGGACCAGTCCGAAGCCCGCCAGGTGCCGCAGATGCCAACTGGTCACCGAGGGAGTCGCTCCCACATGGGGCGCGAGCTGCGTGGCCGTCGCCGGCCCGTGCCGGTGGAGGCGGTCGAGGATCGCCAGCCTCACCGGATGTGCCAACGCCCGCATCGCCTGCGGATCGGTGATCTCGATATCGCCCAGCCGATTCCCGGAATCCATGACGTGAGAGTGTCCTCTCATAAAATGTGAGAGTCAACTCTCACATTGGATGTGCTCACGCTCACCGTTCCTCCCCGACCCGGCACCTCACCCCGGACGACGATCCGGTCTCCGGGTGAGGCGCCGGGCCCGCGGTCGCCGTGCCGTCGCCCGGGTGCACGAAGGCGTCCGGGAACCCGGTCCATCCGTGCACCCGACTCGACGTCGTCCGTGGGGCGTCGCGGGGAACGGCCTGCGTGCCGGCCCGGAATCGGGCGGCTGCGTCCGGGTCAGCGGGAGGGGAAAGGGGCCAGGCGGCGGTCCCATTCGTCCGCGGCCCGGCGCAGTTCCTCGGTGCTGGTCCTGATCTCGATGACGTACTCGTCCTGTCCCTTGTCGCCTTCCCGCCACGCGGGCGACGCCTCGTAGCAGAGGTGTACGCGGACCGCCCCGGCGCCGTGGCCCCCCGCGGCGTGACTGAAGGACAGAACGGGCTCCAGGAAGGCGAGATCCGGCAGCGTGCCCGTCAGCGTCTCGCCACCGGCCGCGCGCAGCCACGGCGAGATCTGACGCGCCTCGCCGGTCAGCAGGCACGGGTCGGTGAAGGACCAACTGGCCTCGGGCGTGGTCACCTCACCCTCGACGACCAGCCAGTTGTCGTCGTACCGGTCGCCGACGACCACCGGGAACTGATAGCGCAGCGGGCGCAATTCGATGCGGTGTTCCTGATCCGTGAGCAGCACCGCCCAAGGGTGTCACGCACCATGGCGCACACGAACATGAATAAACGCAAAACAAGCCGAATGTGGGGGGCCGTGGATCCCGGCACGCGCGGCCTTCATCCGTGAAACGGTCTCCTCAATGGTGAGTTGGCTGATTTCACTGCCGATGTACGGATAGTCGGCCGTGAGTTCGCGAAGTGTGCGGGCTTCTGGGGCGGCTTGATCCCCCTGGCGAGGGGGCGAACGGGGTCGGCGCCGGCGTCGAGGGACAGCGAGGGACGAAATCGTCGGTAGTCCTGATAGGCGCGAAAGGAAACCGCCTGCGACGACAATCGGTGCAACTCGTGTTCCGGAAGTCGTGAGTGAGTACAACGATGTCATGGTGACGGGATTGCCCGGCGCGGCCACGATGTCCGTGCCCCGCGATCCCTGTTCGATCGCGGACCCGGCTCAACCGGCCGTGCAGCCACTGTCCGCGATCACGAAATACCCTGCCGGCGACTCCTTCAGTGTGTGCGTGACGAAGACGTTGTACAGGCCCATGTTCTCGCCCGAGCCGTTGGCGTACACATAGCCGCCCGTGGTGTGCGCCCTCCCCGCCGTCACCTGCGCGTAGTTCGTCGCGGTGAAGCAGCGCGCGGGTGCGGAGCCGGTGGTGGTCGCCGTCACCGGCGGTGAGGCGCTACCGGACGTGCCCGATCCGTCCACCGCCGTCACGGTGTACCGGTAGGCGGTACCGGCCGTGAGCCCCGTGTCCGTGTACGTCGTGGAGGCGGGGGAGGCGACCTTCGTGCCGTCGCGGTGGACCGTGTAGGAGGCCGCGCCCGGGACCGCGTTCCAGGACAGCGAGGCGCTGTTCGCGGTGACGGACGCGACCCGGAGGCCGGACGGGGCGGGGAGCTGTTCGCCGCCGCCGGGTGCGCCCTGGTCCAGGCCCCAGAAGACGCCGGTGTGGTACGTCGAGCAGATGGCGCTCAGGAAGTACGCGGCGGTCGTACCGCACTGGTCGGTGCCCGAGCCCGGACCCACCGCCAGGCCGTGGCCCATGCCGGAGACGGAGTACGTCACCACGGCGGGCCTTCCGGAGGCGTCGTCGTAGACGCTGCGCGTCGTGTTCCCGGGGAGCGAGTCAGTGGACGACGGGGTCTGGCCGATGCCCCAGACGTCCGTCCACTGGTCGCGCAGGGCCGTGGCGTTGGCGGGGTACACGGTGTAGTCGGAGGTGCCCTGCCAGATCGCCACGCGGGGCCAGGGGCCCGGGTAGCCGGGGTAGGAGCCGCGTACCTTGTCGCCCCACTGCGCGGGCGTCAGCTTCTGCGGGCCCGTCTGGCAGCCGGACGCGGCCGACTGGCTCGTCGCGCACTGGGCGGGCAGGCCCGACGCCACGGAGCCGCCCGCGAACACGTCCGGGTACGCCGCCAGCAGGTCGGCCGTCATCCCGCCGCCCGCCGAGAGGCCGGTGACGTACACCCGGCGGGCGTCCGAGCCGTACTGCTGCTTCGCGTACTCGACCATCTGCACGATCGAGGCGGCCTCGCCCCTGCCCCTGGTGTCCTCGGACGGGTCGAACCAGCCGAAGCAGGACAGCGCGTTGTTGGCGGACGTGGTCTGCGGGAAGACCACGGCGAAGCCCCACAGATCGGCGTACTTCGGCCAGCCCGAGTTCGTGTAGTAGTCGTCGGCGGTCTGTGTGCAGCCGTGCAGGGCGATGACCAGCGGCGCGTCGGCGGACAGATTCGCCGGGGCGTACTCGTACATCCGGAGGTTGCCGGGGTTCGAGCCGAAGCCGGTGACCTGCTGCAGACCGCCGGCGGCAGCGGCCGGCTGTACGGCTGCGACGGTGCTCGGCGTCGCCGTGACGAGGACGAGGGCGGCCGTGGTCGCGACGCGCCGGAGCAGGCGTCGCAGGGTCGATGGGTGCACGGGTGCCTCCCTGTGTGAGGTTCGGACAGTGCGGGCTGTCCGATTCGGGCGAGTGCGGGGCGGACGCTATGAGCCGCCGTCCGGCGCGCCCATGGGCCCCGCGGACACTCCCCGCGCGTGGCTGTGTGCGCCGCTGCTCTTGCGCTCGTTGACATGGAGTGCGCTCCAACACGCAGACTCCCGTCGACGCCCGCACAGGTACGGGCAGTTGGGAAAGGACCCAGCATGCGTTACCGCACCATCGGCACCGACCCCGCCACCCGCCGGGAGGTGAGTGTGCTCAGCCTCGGCGCGATGCTGATGGGCACACGCACCGACGAGGCGACGTCCTTCGCGATCCTCGACCGGTACGCGGAGGCCGGCGGAACCTTCATCGACACGTCCGACAACTACGCGTTCTGGATCAACGGCACCCGGGGCGGGGAGAGCGAGCAGCTGCTCGGCCGCTGGCGCCGCAGCCGCGGTGTCGGGGACGAGATCGTCATCGCCACCAAGCTCGGGGCCCGGCCGAACGTCCCCGCCACCGACTTCTCCCAAGGCATCGAAGGACTCTCGGCCGAGGTGATACGGGAGTCCGCGGAGCGTAGCCGGGAGCATCTCGGTGTGGACAAGCTGGACCTGCTGTACGCACACGTCCAGGACCGGAGCGTGCCGATGGCGGAGACCGTCGAGGCCTTCGCGGAACTGGTCACCGAAGGCACCGTCGGCCTGCTCGGGGTGAGCAACCACTGGGCGTGGCAGGTGGAACGCGCCCGCAGGATCACGGCGGACGCCGGGCTGCCGGGGTACGACGTCCTCCAGTACCACCACACCTATCTGCGCCGGCGCACGGACGCGCCGGGCCTGCGTTCCCCCGATGGTCAGGAGGGCGTGGCGGGCGGGGACCTGCTCAGCTATCTGCGGGCCGAGCCCTCGCTCGTGCCGGTGGCCTACTCCCCGCTGCTGGCCGGGGCCTACGTCCGCACGGACAAGCCGCTGGGTCCGGAGTTCGACCACCCGGGCACCCCCGTCCGGCAGGCGGCGCTGCGGGCGGTGGCCGAGGAGACCGGGGCGACCGTCAACCAGGTGGTCCTGGCCTGGCTCATCGGCGGTGACATCCCGTTCGTCCCGCTGGTCGGGGCCTCCTCGGTCGCGCAGTTGGACGAGAGCCTGGCGGCGGTGGACCTGGAGCTGACCGCGGAGCAGCGGGCGGTGCTGGACGCGGCCCACTGACGGCCCTGGAACGGGCGCCCCGATCGCCCCGGACCCGGCCCGCCGCCGGACCCTCGCCCTCGCCCGCGGACCGGCTCCTCGCCGGGCGCACCGCCCTGGTCACGGGGGCGGCCGGCGGGATCGGGCGGTCCTGCGCACAGGCCCTGGCCGCTGCGGGGGCCCACGTCCATGTGGTGGTCAAGGCCTCCGACGTCGCCGAGGACCTGGCCCGGGCGATCGGCGGGACGGCTCGGGTCCTCGATCGCTCCGTCCCCGGAGCGGTCGACACGCTGCCCGCTCCGATGCCGCGGCGTATCCGGACTCGGCGGCATCGGAGCGTAGGTGCGGGACCCGCGACCGGCCTCCTCAGACTTCGACCCTCGTCGCGAATTCCTGTCGCACCCGTGCCGCGGCGCCGACCGGTACGGCGTCGGCCCCGAGGGCGGCCCTGACCAGCCGGACAGGGTGACCGCTGACCGGCGGGTCGGCGGCCAGCGACGCCAGGATGAGGGGGTTCAGCAGGGGCCAGGCGTGGCTGACCCCGCCACCGACCACCACCGTGGTGATGTCGACGACGCCCGCCGTCATCACGATCGCCTGGGCGATCCCGGCACCGGCGGCCCGGTACACCGCGAGGGCGTCCTGGTCACCGTGGCCGGCGGCCCGTGCGACCTCGCGGGCGGTCAGCCGGTGGCCGGTGCGGTCCGCGTAACGGGCGGCGATGGAGCGGCCGGAGGCCAGGGTCTCCAGATGGCCCCGGCCGCCGCACGAGCAGAGCAGATCACCGAAGCCGGGGATGTGCCCGATCTCGCCGGCCGCGCCGTGCGGCCCGGCGAACAGCGCGCCGCCGGTCCACAGCGCGCCGCCGACCCCGGTGCCCAGCGTCATCCCGAGGACGTCCGACTCGCCGCGCACGGCGCCGCCGCACACCTCCCCGTAGAGGAAGGCGTTGACGTCGTTGTCCAGGAACGCAGGGACGCCCAGCGCCTCCTCGACGGCGTCCGTCACCGCGAAACCGGCCCAGCCGGCGAAGGAGTCGCTGGCCACCAGGATGCGGCCGGTGGCGGAGTCCACCACGCCGGCCGCGCCGACCCCGCAACCGGCGAGCCGGCCGGGGGTGCGCTCCAGCAGCGGGGCCAGCGCGCCCAGGGCCGCGCCGATCATGGCCCGGCCGCCGTCGGCCGCCGGGGTCGCCACCTCCGCGCGGTCCAGCACGGTGAGGTCCTCGGCGCAGACCACCACCTGGGTCGTGGTGCCGCCGATGTCCACTCCGGCGAAGAGCGTACGGTCATCGAAGCTCATGCCTGCGCCTCCGTCCGGCCGGCCGCCAGGGTGGCCAGGCGTTCGGCTCTGCGACCGCGCTGGATCACCGGGTCGGGCACCGGCACGGCGGCCAGCAGCCGGCGGGTGTAGTCGGTCTCCGGGTGCAGCAGGGTTGCCCCGGTGGGGCCCTGCTCCTCGATCCGGCCGGCCCGCATCACCACGACGCGCTGCGCGAAGTGCTGTACGACGGCCAGGTCGTGGGAGACGAAGAGGCAGGCGAAGCCCAGTTCGTGCTGGAGCTCGGAGATCACTTCGAGCACCGCCTCCTGCACGCTCACGTCGAGCGCGCTGGTGGGCTCGTCGGCGACCAGCAGCCGGGGCTCCAGGACCAGGGCGCGGGCCAGACTGACCCGCTGGCGCTGACCGCCGGACAGCTCCCGAGGTGCGCGCCGCGCGAGTTCACGCGGCAGTCGCACCCGGTCGAGAACGTCGGAGACCTTGCTCTGGCGGTCCTTGGCGGAGAGCTCGCGGCGGTGCACCCTGAGCGGCTCGGCGACGCATTCGCCGACCGTCATCCGGGCGTCCAGCGAGGCCACCGGGTCCTGGAGGACCACACCGATACCGGCCCGCAGCGCCCGGCGGGCCCGGGACCGGGTGCGGCCCAGGTCGGTGCCGAACAGCGAGACGGTGCCGGAACTCGGCGGGATCAGACCGAGCGCGACCCGGGACGCGGTCGACTTGCCGGAGCCCGACTCACCCACCAGGCCCAGGGTCTCCCCGGCGTGTACGGCGAGCGAGACCCCGTCCAGGGCGCGCACGGCGCCCTTGCCGCGGCCGAACACCACGGAGATGTCGCGGAGTTCGACCACCGGGTCGGTGTCCGGGCGGGCGGCGGCGGCCGGCGCGGCCGGCCGGCCCTCCTCGGCGACCGACAGCCGGGGCACCGCGGCCAGCAGCCGCTCGGTGTACTCGTGGGACGGGCGCAGCAGTACGTCCTCGACCGGTCCGGTCTCCACGATCTCGCCGTGGTACATCACGGCGACCCGGTCGGCGAAGTCCGCGACCACGCCCATGTTGTGGGTGACCAGCAGGACGCCGGTGCCGGTCTCGACGGCGAGCCGGCGCAGCAGGTCGAGGATCTCGGCCTGCACCGTGACGTCCAGCGCGGTGGTCGGCTCGTCGGCTATCAGCAGGGCCGGTTCGTTGGCGATGGCCATGGCGATGACCACCCGCTGGCGCTGTCCGCCGGAGAGCTGGAAGGGGTAGGCGGTGGCCCGCCTCTCCGGCTCCGGGATGCCGACCTTGCGGAGGAGTTCGACGGCTTCGGCGGCGGCCTCCTTGGCGGACACCTTGCGGTGGTTGCGGATCACCTCGGCGATCTGCCCGCCGATCCGGGTCAGCGGGTCGAGCGCGGTGGCCGGTTCCTGGAACACCATGGAGACGGTCCGGCCGCGCAGCGCCGCCAGGTCGGCCTCACGGGCACCGACCACCTGGTGGCCGGCGACGGTGGCGCTGCCGATGGCACGGGCGTTGCCGGCCAGCAGGCCCATCGCGGCCAGCGCGATGGTGGACTTGCCGGAACCCGACTCGCCGACCAGGGCGAGCGTCTCGCCGGGGCGGACGTGCAGGGAGACACCCCGGACGGCCGGGACCTCGCCGGTCTCGGTGGTGAAGACGACACCGAGGTCGTCGAGTTCGAGAATCGGCCCGGCCTGCGGGGCGGCGGAGCCCTGGGTGGCGGTCATCCGCGTCCCCTCACGTCGAATGCGTCGCGGAGTCCGTCCCCGATCGCGTTGAACGCCCACACCACCAGGATGATGGCCAGGCCCGGCGGCAGGATGAGCCACCAGTAGCCGGAGTAGGCGGCGGTGAGACCGGCCGAGAGCATGCCGCCCCAGTCGGTGGCCGGCGGCTGGACGCCCAGTCCCAGGTAGGAGACGTAGGCGACCAGCAGGATGGCGTCGGCGATCTGGAAGGTGGCCGCGACGATGATGGTCGAGACCGAGTTCGGCAGGATGTGCCGGGTGATCGCCCGGGCGTGCGTCCCGCCGATGGCCCGCAGGGTCAGGACGTAGTCGCGGTTCTTCAGGGAGAGCGTCTCGGCCCTGATCAGCCGGGACGGCACCAGCCAGGAGACGAAGCCCAGGAGGACGATCAGTCCGGTCAGGCCCGGGGTGGTGATGGCGGAAACCACCAGCAGGATGAAGAGCGCCGGGATGGCGATCCCCGCGTCCACGATCCGCATCATGACCGCGTCGACCCAGCCGCCCGCGTAGCCGGCGACGGCGCCCCACAGGGTGCCGATCACGGTGGCCAGGATGCCTGCGGCGAGACCGACGATCAGCGACACCTTGCCGCCGTACATCAGCCGGCCCAGCTCGTCGTGGCCGACCGCGTCGGTGCCGAGCCAGTGCGAGCCGCTGGGGGCGAGGTTGACCTGCTGGAGCATCGTGTGGGTCTGGTCGGTGGAGTACACCAGCGGACCGACGAAGCAGAGCAGGAAGAAGAAGACCACGACGCCGAGCCCGACCACGGCGAGCCGGTTGCGAAGGAAGCGCCGGACGGCGAGCCGGGAGCCGGACGCCGTGGCGGCGGCGGTGGCCGTGGCGGGCGCCCGGCCCGGCTGGATGGCGGCGCTCATGCCCGGCCTGCCTTCACTCGGGGGTCGATGATCCGCTGGACGATGTCGGCGAGCAGCGTGCCGACCACCGTGGCGGCCGCGATGACCAGCACGCAGCCCAGCAGCACCGGGTAGTCGGAGGACTGCGCGGCGGTCCAGAAGAGCAGCCCCATACCGGGGTAGTTGAAGAGCTGCTCGACCACCAGGGCGCCGCCGAACAGCACCGGCACGTAGTAGCCGAGCATGGCGACCACCGGCGTCAGCGAGTTGCGGAACACATGCCGCCACAGGATGGCGCGGGAGCGGGAACCGCCGGCCCGCGCCGTCCTGACGTAGTCCTCGGAGAGGTTCTCCAGGGTGGCCGCCCGCATGTAGCGGCTGAACACCGCGATCATCGAGGCGGCACCGGCGACGACCGGCAGCACCAGCGCCTGCGGTTCGGAGAACACCTGGGCGAGCGTGTCCCCCTGCGGGGCCTGGGACGGGAACCACGGCAGCGCCTGGCTGAACACCATCACCAGGATCAGCCCGAGGAAGTACACGGGCGTGGAGTAGGCGATGAAGCTCAGCGTGGTGATGACGTAGTCGACCGGCTTGTTGCGCCGGACGGCCTGCCACATGCCCAGCGGGATGGCCAGCACGAGGCCGAGAAACGCCGACAGGGCGGTGAGGAGCAGGGTCTTGGCCAGCCGCTCGGTGATGAGCTGGGAGACCGGCTCATTGAGGGTGTACGAGGTTCCGAGGTCGCCGTGCAGCAGCTGGTTCAGGTAGTAGAAGTACTGCACGGGAAGGGGCTTGTCGAGGCCCTGCTCGTGGTTGAAGGACGCGATCTGCTGCGCCGTGGCCTGCGGGCCGAGGATCCCGCGAGCGGGACCCCCGGGCAGGGCGTGCAGCAGACCGAAGACCACGATCGTCACGATGACGATCACCACGACGGCTTGGAGGACTCGCCTGATCAGGTACGAGGAAGTGCTCATGTGTTTTCCGGTCGCTTCGGCTCAGTGGTACGCGGGGTCACCGGCCGGGCTCACTTGGTCGTCCACTTCCACATGGCGGGGTGGAAGTTGGCGAGCGAGTCCTGGGCGAAGCCGCCCAGGCCCTTCTTGACCACGGAGACCTGGTAGTCCGGCTCCGGCAGCCAGATGACCGGGAGGTCCTTGGCCAGGGCCGCGCTGTACTTCTGCACCGCCTCGTCGGAGGAGGAGGTGGTGGTCTGGGTGATCAGCTTGTCCACGGCGGGGTTGGAGTAGCTGCCGAAGTTGGAGCCGCCGCCGGTGGCGAAGAGCGAGTCACCGCTCGGGTAGGCGGGGAAGTACCAGCTGCCCGCGGTGCCGAAGAACGACAGCTGCCACTTGCAGCCGGCCTGGTCGGCCTTGCACTGGCCGGCCTGCGAGAGGACCGAGTTGACCGGGGCGGTCTTGATGGTGAAGTCGATGCCCGTCTTGGCGAACGACGACTGCAGGGCGCTCATCATGTTGTCGGTCACGGTCGAACCGGACTGCGAGAGCACCTGCATGCGGAACTTGGTGCCCTTGTCCACGCCGGCGCCGCACTGGTTGTCGCCGGTGCCCGGCGCGGTGCACACCATGGTGCCGTTCTGCTCGGTCCAGCCGTGGCCGGTCAGCAGCTGCTTGGCCTTGGCGGTGGAGAACGGGTACGGGTTGTTCTTCTGCTCCGACGAGACGAAGGACGAGCTCTGGCCCTGCGGGATCGGGCCGTAGGTGGAGACCGCGGTGCCGTTGAAGACGACCTTGGAGAGGGTGGTCTGGTCCACCGACATCTGGATCGCCTGGCGGGCGTAGAGCTGCTTGAACACCGCGCCCATGGCGGGGTTGTTGAAGTTGTAGGGCATGTACGTGATGGCCCAGCCGGACCACGGCTTCACCGTGTAGCCCTTGGCGGTGAAGGACGACTCCTGGCTGAGGTTGGTGGCGTTGATGTAGCCGTAGTCGACCGTGCCTGCCCGGAGTGCGTTCTCCTCGGCGTCCGTGGTGGTGAACGGCAGCAGGTTCACGGTCTTGATGTTGGCCTTGCCGCCGCCGTCGTACTTGGCGTTGGCCGTCAGCTGGACCTTGCCGGCCGTGGAGAACGACTTGATGGTGTACGGGCCGCTGACCGTCTTCCAGAGCGGGTCGGTGGCGTAACCGGAGATCTTCTTGGCGGCGTTGTTCAGGTACGCCCAGACCTTCTTGGCGTCCGCGGTGGTGCGGTCGAGGTCCGACACCGTGCCCGAGTCGCTGGTCTTGTCCCAGACGTGCTGCGGCATCGGGCGGATCATGCTCAACTCGTTGGCGAGCATCCACTGCTGGTTGTACGCCTGGTCGAAGGTGATGGTGAAGTGCGTGTCGTCGACGACCTTCAGGGAGGTCCAGTTGTCCGGTGCCTTGCCCGGGCTGTAGCTGGCCCAGTCGGCCTTGTTGGCCTTGACCAGGTTGAACCAGAACTCCACGTCGCGGGAGGTGATCTGCTTGCCGTCGCTCCAGTGCCGGTCGCCGAGCGTGATCGTGACGCTCTTGCTGTCCTTGGCGAAGTCGGCGGCGGTGGCGAGCGAGTTGTCCTTGTTCCAGCCGACCTTGCCGGTGGAGCCGTCGTACGCGATCAGCGGCTCCCAGAGGGACTGGGATATGGAGGAGTTGTTGGTGTTCAGGTGCGCGGCGGTGCCGACCGGGAGGATCCAGTTCGGCGTGAAGTTGGCCGGCAGTGCGTAGTTGATGGTGTCCGACGAGCCGGAGGCGGACGACGAGGTGCCGCCCCCGGAACAACCGGTCAGCAGAGCACCCGCGGTGACAGCGGCGCCCGCGACAAGGGCCCAGCGGCGGCTGTTCGCCGTGTGAGCAAGGAACATGACTCTCCTCAGAGTGAAAGGACCCGTATGTCCGGGACCGGCACTGCGTTCACGACAGCTAACGCCGGACACGCCGAAGAAACAAACAAGAATTAGTAAAAAGTAAGTTACTGCACCTTCGACAAAAGCCCTCCAGCCTCAATCGCCTCTCTCCATTGGGAGCATTTGGGTGGATTGAATAGCTTTCAGGCAGGGCCTACTTCCTTCACGAAGCTGTTCCCCCGCGTCGAGCGCGGGCGTATTGTCTTCGCCACACCCACCGTTGCGGAAGTTACTTCGTACATGACTGAAATAAGTGCATGGGACCGCAGGGCCGCAAAAGGCACTCCAGCCCTCGCCGCGCGGGTCCTGGAACTCGTCGCATCGGGCCAGGCCTCGTCACGCGCCGAACTCGCCGGACTGCTGGGGGCCGCCGCCTCCACCATCTCTCTCACCGTGGCCCATCTGGTGGAGCGCGGGCTGATCGCCGAGGAGGGCACCCAGTCCTCCACCGGCGGGCGCCCCCGCAAAGCGCTGAGACTGGGAAGCAACGACGAGTTCGCGGTCGCCGCCGACCTCGGCGGCCGGCACGCCCGGATCGGTGTGGTGCTGCCCGGCGGCGGTCTGACCGATGTCTCGACCGTCCCCTTCGTGATCGCCGACGGCCCCGAGGCGGCTCTGCCCCGGCTCGCCGAGACCCTGGAGGCGCTGGCCGAGCAGCGCGGACGTCGCCGGCTGCGCGGGGTCGGGCTCTCGCTGCCCGGACCGGTGGACATCGCGTCGGGGGCGGTCGTCCTGCCGTCGCGGATGCCGGGCTGGAACCGTTTCCCGGTCACCGCCTGGCTGGAGGAACGCTTCGGCGTCCCGGCCGCCGTGGACAACGACGCCAACTGCATGGCGGTCGGCGAGCACACGGTACGGCCCGCCGAGCACCGGCAGACGATCATGGTGAAGATCGGCTCCGCGATCGGCGCCGGCGTCATCGTCGACGGACGCCTCTACCGGGGCGGCACCGGCGCGGCCGGTGACATCACCCATATCCGGATCGACGCCGGCGCCGACATCCCCTGCTCCTGCGGCAACACCGGCTGCCTGGAAACCGTGGCGTCCGGCGCCGCCCTGGTCCGGATCCTGCGCGAGCGCGGGGCCGACGTCAGCAGCCCCGAGGACGTGGCCCGCCTCGCCGTCGACGCAGACCCGTTGGCCACCCGCGCGGTCCGCAGGGCCGGCGACTACCTCGGTCAAGTGCTCGCCGCCAACGTCAACTTCTTCAATCCGGACGCCGTCTACCTCGGCGGCATCCTCTCCACCCTGGAACCGTTCGTCGCCGCCGTGCGCAGCCAGCTCTACGAGAGCTGCCACCCGCTCGTCACCGAACACCTCACCATCGAGCGGGCCAGCCTCGGCGCCGACGCCGGACTGGTCGGCGCCGGGCAGTTCGCCCTGCAGCGCTCCCTGGCCCGCGCCCTGAGCGAGGTCGGCGCCGCCGACCAATTCCGCGCCCCCGCGCCCCGTCACGTCTGACGCCCCACCCCTACGAGGAGCCATGTCGCAATCCCGCACCGCCGCAGCCCGCCCGGTCATAGCCATCGCCGGACTCGGCATCGAGTCGTCCACCTTCTCCCCCGCCCGCACCCAGGCCGCCGCCTTCCACCCCTCGCGCGGCGCCGAAGTGCTGGACCGCTACCCCTTCCTGGCCCCCGGTGAGGAGCTGCGCGAGGCGGCCGACTGGCACGGCGCCCTGGTCGGCAAGTCGCTGCCGGGCGGCACCGTCACCGCCGCCGCCTGGACCGAGCTGACCGACGAGCTGATCGAACGGCTCGCCGCGCTGCCCCGCCCGGACGGCCTCTGGTACGACATCCACGGCGCGATGACCGTGGAGGGCATCGACGACGCCGAAGCGGTGCTGCTGGAGCGCATCCGCGCCACCGTCGGCCCCGACGTGATCATCTCCACCTCGATGGACCTGCACGGCAACGTCTCCCGCGAACTCGCCCACGGCAGCGACCTGATCACCTGCTACCGGATGGCCCCGCACGAGGACCACATGGAAACCAAGGAGCGGGCCGTCCGCAACCTGGTGGACCTGCTGGCCTCCGGCGCGCCCCGCCCGGTCAAGGCCTGGGTGCCGGTGCCGGTGCTGCTGGCCGGCGAGCAGACCTCCACCCGGATCGAGCCGGCCAGGAGCGTGTACGCGGCTGTTGACGAGGTCGAGGCCATGGACGGCGTGATCGACGCCGCGATATGGGTCGGCTACGCCTGGGCCGACGAACCGCGCAACCGCGCCGTGGTGGTGGTCACCGGCACCGACCGGGGCGCCGTCTCGGCCGGTGCCGAGCGCCTGGCCCAGGGCTTCTGGAACGCCCGCGACGACTTCGACTTCGTCGCCCCGACCGGCACCTTCGACGGCATCCTGGACGAGGCCCTGGACTCCGACCAGCGCCCGTACTTCATCAGCGACACCGGGGACAACCCGACCGCCGGGGGCGCCGGCGACATGACCTGGGGCCTGACCCGGCTGCTGGCCCGCCCGGAGTTCCAGAAGGACGACGGTCCGACCGTCATCTACGCCTCGGTGCCGGGTCCGGCCGCGGTCGAGACCGCCGTCGCCGCGGGTGTCGGCGCCCCCGTCACGGTCACCGCCGGCGCCGAGGTGGACGACCGGCACGCGGGCCCGGTCACCCTGACGGGCACGGTGCACGCCATCCGGCACGGCGACCGCGACGCCCGCACCGAGGTCGTGATCCGGGTGGGCAGCGTGTACGCGATCCTCACCGAGCTTCGCAAGCCCTACCACCACGAGCACGACTTCACCGACCTCGACCTCGACCCGCGCGGCGCCGACATCGTGATCGTGAAGATCGGCTACCTGGAGCCCGAACTCTTCGACATGTCGGTCGGCTGGAAGATGGCGCTCACCCCCGGCGGTGTGGACCAGGACCTGGTACGCCTGGGCCACCACCGCATCCGCCGCCCGATGTTCCCCTTCGACCGCGAGATGGCCGACCCGGATCTGTCGGCCCGCATCATCTCCGCCTCCGACCAGCCGCTGACCGGGGACGACGAGTGACCGCGCGCCCCGCCCTGGAGATCGCCGTCACCTCACCGGCCGGCGCCCGGACCGCCCGGGAGCACGGCGCCGACCGGGTCGAACTCTGCACCGCCCTGGAGCTGGGCGGCCTGACCCCGTCGGCAGCCCTGGTGGAGGCGGTCGCCGCGGAAGGGCTGCCGGTGCAGGTGCTGGTCAGGTGCCGGCCCGGCGACTTCGTCCATGACGCGGAGGAGATCGCGCTCATGGCCGCCGAGGTGCGGTCCGTCATCGCCTCCGGTGCCTCCGGCGTGGTGATCGGCGCGCTGACCGCCGACGGCACCCTGGACACCGTGGCGGTCGCCCGGCTCGCCGAAGCGGCCCGCGCCCCGGGCCGCCCCGTGGACATCACCCTGCACCGCGCCATCGACCAGGCCGCCGACCCGGTGGCCACCGCCGCACTGCTGCCTTCACTCGGTCTCACCCGGGTCCTCACCTCGGGCGGCGCTCCCGCCGCGGCCGACGGGCTGGCGGCGATCGCCGCGATGGCCGCCGCCGCACCCGGGGTGCAGGTGATGGCCGGCGGCGGCGTGCGCCCCGCCGACATCCCGGCCCTGACCTCAGTCGGCGTCGCCGCTGTCCACCTCTCCGCCAAGGCGAGGGCGCTGCCCCGGCGCGGCGGCAAGTGGATACCGCTCGGCGCCGGGGGCGCGTCGGCCGAGCAGGACACCCACTTCGTCACCGACCCCGAAGTGGTGGCCGAGGCACGACGGGCGGTGGAGGCGGCGGGCTGACCTCGGACCGGGGCACGAGCCGGCGGTACGCGGCGGACCCGCCCCGCCCCGTCCACGGTGCCGGGTCGCAGCCGGGCGCCGCCCTCGACGACCACGCCGTCCTCGGTCTCCGCGGACAAGCCGCTGGGTCCGGAGTTCGACCACCCGGGCACCCCCGTCCGGCAGGCGGCGCTGCGGGCGGTGGCCGAGGAGACCGGGGCGACCGTCAACCAGGTGGTCCTGGCCTGGCTCATCGGTGGCGACAGCCCGTTCGTCCCCCTGGTCGGGGCCTCCTCGGTCGAGCAGCTGGACGAGAGCCCGGCCGCGGTGGACCCGGAGCTGACCGCGGAGCAGCGGGCGGTGCTGGACGCGGCCCACCGACGGCCACCGGCCGGACCCGCACCATGTACGCCGCCACCATGCCGGAGTGCGTCGGTGTGTGCACCGACCCCGTGTGACGTGGGCTTCGGTCTCCTTACGGTGACGACCATGGAGACTCCTCAGAGCCCGGACCACGGGCCAGGCGCGCACACCGCCCCGCTCACCGTCCCCTCGCCCGCCGCCGGCTCCTCGCCGGCATCCGCAGACCGGCCCCTCGCCGGGCGCACCGCCCTGGTGACCGGTGGTGCGAGCGGTATCGGGCGGGCCTGCGCACAGGCCCTGGCCGCGGCGGGCGCCCATGTCCATGTGGTGGACAAGGCCGCCCGAGCCGCCGGGGACCTGGCCGAGACGCTCGGCGGGACGGCGTGGGTGGTCGATCTGTCGGTGCCCGAGGCGGTGGACACGCTGCCCGCGGACGCGGACATCGTGGTCAACAACGCCGGGCTCCAGCACGTCGCCCCCGTGCACGAATTCCCGCCGGACCGCTTCGCGCTGATCCAGCGCGTCATGGTGGAAGCCCCGTTCCGCATCTTGCGCCGGACCCTGCCGGGGATGTACCAACGCGGCTGGGGGCGCGTGGTCAACATCTCGTCCGTGCACGGCCTGCGGGCCAGCCCCTACAAATCGGCCTATGTGACGGCCAAGCACGCACTGGAGGGACTCAGCAAGGTGGTCGCGCTCGAAGCGGCGGAACACGGGGTGACGAGCAACTGCGTCAACCCCGGGTACGTACGCACCCCCCTGGTCGAGAACCAGATCGCGGACCAGGCCCGTACGCACGGCATCTCCGAGGCGGAGGTGGTGGGCCGGATCATGCTGGAACGCAGCGCGATCAAGCGGCTCATCGAACCCGACGAGGTCGCCGAGGCCGTGCTGTGGCTCTGCGGACCGCGCACCGGGCACATCACCGGCACCTCCCTCTCCATGGACGGCGGCTGGACCGCCAACTGACCTCCCGCCCCCTACGAACGCTGGCCGCCCATGTCTGAACCGTCCGCCTCCGCCGCTCCCCATCTGCGGCGCCTGTTCGAACTGCTGGCCGACGACGCCCCCGCCGAGGCACTGGGCGCCGTCTCCTCGCAGGCGCGGGCCGCCGGCGTGCCCGCGGGCGATCTGGCGGAGGTGGAGCGGGCCACCGCCACCGCCCTGCGCATCAGGGGCGCCCTGCGGCAGCACCGGCGCCGCGAGCTCCAGCTCACCGCGCTCTTCGACACCGCGGGTGATCTCGCCGCCTCCCGCGACCTGGACGAGGTGCTGAAGGCCATCGTCCGCCGGGCCAGGATGCTGCTCGGCACGGACACGGCGTATCTCACGCTCCCCGACGAGGAGGCGGGGGACACCTATATGCGGGTCACCGACGGGTCGGTGTCGGTGCTCTTCCAGCGGCTGCGGCTGGAACTCGGCGATGGGCTCGGCGGTCTGGTGGCACAGACCGCGAGCCCGTACGCGACCCACGACTACCGCACCGACGACCGCTTCCACCACACCCGCAACATCAACGCCGGGGTGCTGGACGAGGGGCTCGTCGCCATCCTGGGCGTGCCCCTGCTCCTGGGCTCCAGCCGCGGCGGTACGGGAAAGGTCATCGGCGTCCTCTTCGCGGCCGACCGCGCGCCCCGCGTCTTCAGCCCGGACGAGGTCGCCCTGCTGTGCTCCCTCGCCGCGCACGCCGCCATCGCCATCGACACCGCCCGCGCTCTCGCCGACACCCGGTCCGCCCTGGACGAACTGGCCGAAGCGAACGCCGAGCTGGCCGAGGCGAACGCGGCCGTCCGGGCGCACTCGGCGGCCATGCGGCGGGCCGAGGAGTCCCACGACCGGCTGACCGACCTGGTCCTGCGCGGCCGTGACGTCAAGGACGTCGCCGAGGCGGTCGCGGGACTGCTGGACTCCCCGCTCACCATTCACGACCCGGGCGGCCGGCTCCTGGCGGCGGTCCGGCCCGACGGCGCGGACTTCGCCGCCGACAGCACGGACGCCGGATGGCTGGCCGAGACCGCCGAGGCGTCCCGTACCGGAGCCCGTGCCGTGCACCGCGACGGCCGGTGGATCTGTGCCGTCCTCGCCGGACAGGAACTCCTGGCCGGTCTCGTCCTGCACCGGCGCGAACAGCTCGACGACTCCGACCGGCGGCTGTTCGAACGGGCCTCGGTGGTCACCGGACTCCTTCTGCTGCTGCGCCGCACGGTCGCCGAGACCGAGAACCGGGTCCGCGGCGAGCTGATCACCGACCTGCTGACCGACGCGGACCGCGACCCGGCCGGACTCGCCGAACGCGGTCGGCGCCTCGGCATCGACCTCGACCGTCCGCATCTGCTGCTGGTGGCCGAGGGCGGAACCCGGGAGCGGCTGGCCCCTGCCGCGACGCGCTATCTGTTCGGCGGGGACATCCGCGGGGTGAGCGCCGAACACGGCGGGCACGTGGTGCTGTTGATAGCGAGCGACGACCCCGCCCCGGCCGCCGGTGACGCGGCGCGCTCGGCCGCCGCCCAGCTCGGGCAGTTGATCCAGGCCCCCGTCACCGTCGCCGCCACCGGACCGGCGCGGGGCGCGCGCGAGCTGGCCTCCGCATACGGGGAGGCCGCCCGTTGCCTGCGCGCCATGCGGGTCCTGGGGCGTACCGGGGAAGGCGCGTGCGTCGACGAACTCGGCTTCCTGGGCGTGGTGCTGGGCAACGCCCAGGACGTCGACGGATTCGTCCGGGCGACGCTGGGGCCGCTGCTGGAGTACGACGCGCAGCGCGGCACCCAGCTCGTGCGGACCCTCGGCGCCTACTTCGGTTCCGGGGGCAGTCTCATCCGCGCCAAGGACGAACTCCACGTGCACGTCAATACGGTGGTGCAGCGCCTGGACCGGGTGCAGGTGCTGCTGGGACGGGACTGGAACGAGCCGGGGCGGGCCCTGGAGATCCAACTCGCGCTGCGCCTCCACCGGTTGGCGGGCGGCCGGGATCGGTAGCGGCCGCCCGGCCGCTCGGGGCGGGGCCTGCGCGAGTGGGCTCGCGGGGGTGCTCAGGCCCTGGGCGGGGCGGTGGCGTCGGACGCGCTCGGGGTCCCGGTCAGGGCCAGCAGGCGGCGGGCGATCTCCTCCGCGCCCGTGTCGCCCGTCAGCAGCGTGTAGTGGTTGACGTCCCGCACCGGCACCGGCGTCACCTCCGTGTCGCCGAGTCCGGCCGCCGCGAGGCGGGTCTCGTCGTACAGGCCCTGCTCCTCGTCCATCAGCCCCCGCTGCGCCCACAGCAGCGTCGCCGGGGCGGGCAGCTTCCGGACCGCCGTCAGCACCTCCTCGTCGAAGAGGCCGATGCCGTCGGTGCGTACCGCCTCGATCCGGCAGGTCGAGCGCATGGCGGGTTCGTCCCCGGTCAGGTCCCGCTGGATGTACGCGTCCACCTCGGCCGACCAGGCGGCCGCGAACGCGGGGTGCGCCTGCCAGAACGAGCGGTACGCGGCCCGGTCGGGGAAGGTCATCGACAGGCGGTCCATGGCCGGGCCGATCACGGCGGTCATCAGTTCGTCCGGGGAGAGGTGCGTGGGGGCGGGGAAGCCGATGCCGCCGTCGACCAGCAGCAGCGGCCCGAACCGCTCCGGATGCCGTACGGCGGCCAGCGCCGCCACGAACGCGCCCATCGAATGGCCCGCCAGCACCACCCGGTCCAGCCCCAGCGCCTCGGCCAGCGCGGCGGCGTCATCGGTGTGCGCGGCGATCCCGTACGGCCCCGGCAGGGCCGAACTCCCGGCCCGGCCGCGCAGATCCGGGGCGATCAGGGTGAGGCGGCCCTCCAGCCGTCTCGCCACCGCGGCCCAGGACAGCGCGTTGGCCGTGATGCCGTGCAGGGCGACGACGGCCGGCGCGCCCGGATCGGTGGCGGGCCACCGCAGTACCGCCAGCTCGCCCCCGGTCACGGGGACCTGAATCTCTTCGTACGGAATCACGGGCGTCCGTTCTCCTTCCGGGCCTGCACGGCCGGGAGCGTTTCGGTGGCGGTGGGCCCGCGGCGTACCGCGGCCAGTCGGGAGGGCAGCCGGGCGAGGCCGCCGGGCAGCAGGTGTACCACGGCCACGAACAGCACACCCAGCAGGAACAGCGGCTGGGAGAGCGGCACCCGCAGCACCGCGGGCAGGTCGGCGACCGCGCCCGACCCGGCCAGGTCGCCGAGCCGGTGATCGGCCCAGGTGTAGAGGATGCCGCCGACCATCGGGCCCCAGCGGGTGCCCGATCCGCCCAGCACCACCATCACCAGCAGGGACAGCGTGAAGTCGGAGGTGGTCGTCTGCGGGGTCGAGCCGCCGGTGAGCAGCAGATGCACGAGTCCGCCCAGCGCGGCCAGCGCACCCGCCAGGACGAAGGCCGTCAGCTTGAATCCGTACGGCTTCAGCCCCAGCACCTCCACCCGGCGTTCGTTCTCCCTGATGCCCTCCCAGACGCGGCCGGTGGGGGAGCGGACCGCCCAGTGGACGACGGCGAGGGTGAGGACGAGGTAGGCGAGCGCCACCCAGTAGAGGTTCGCGGTGTGCTCGATGCCGACGAGCCCGGACGGCAGCAGATCGGCGGGGGCGGCCCGTCCCTCCTCGCCGCCGGTGAGGCCGCCGGGGTTGCGCGAGACCAGGATCGAGCCCGCCTGGGCGAAGGCCAGCGTCACCATGGAGAAGCCGATGCCGGTGACCCGCAGGCTCACCGATCCCAGCACCAGCGCGAGCACGATCCCGGAGCAGAGGCCCAGCAGCGCGGAGACAGCGAACGGAAGGCCCGCCTCCAGTAGGAACATGTTGGTGGCGTAACTGCCCACGGCGAAGTAGAGCGCATGCCCGAAGGAGAGCAGCCCGGTGCGGCCGAGAAGCAGGTCGTATCCGGTCGCCAGGGCGCCGAACAGCAGGCAGGTGGCCAGGAGTTGCAGACTTCCCGGGCTGCCGAGGGGTCCGTCCAGGAGGCCGGGCAGCGGCAGCGCGCTGTATGGCGCGACGGCGAGGACCGGCAGGGCTGCGGCGGGCCACCAGCGGCGCAGCAGCCGGGCGGTGTTCCCGGGCGCCGGCGCGACCGTGTGCCGGTCGCCGGTGCGGTCGTGTGTCTCGGTGGCGGTGCTCACGCGAGCCTCCCGGTCAGTCCGCGCGGACGCAGAAGCAGCAGCGCGGCGAGCAGGACGACGACGGCCAGGTCGCCGAGACCCGCTGCGGTGTAGTAGTTGGCGAACTGCTGGACCAGGCCGATGACGACGGACGCCACGGCGGCGCCGGTCACCGAGCCCATGCCTCCGGTGACCACGACGACGAACGCGAAGATCAGCAGCGAGGTGCCCTGTCGGGGGTCGACCGAACCGAAGTACAGTCCGCCCAGCGCCCCGCCGAGCGCGGCGGCGCAGCCACCGATCGCGAAGACGAGTGTGAACGCCCGCCGCACGTCGATGCCGAGGGCGGTGACCATCGCCCGGTCCTCGACCCCGGCCCGCACCACCAGACCGTGCCGGGTACGGCCGAGGAAGAGCCGCAGCGCCACGAGGACGACGACCGCCGCCGCGACCAGTACCAGCCGGTTGACCGGGACCTGCGCGCCGAGCAGGCCGAAGGTGCCGGACAGCGCCCTCGGCCCGGGGAAGGTCCGGGCGTCCGAGCCCCAGATCCCCGACAGCAGCGCGGGGACGGCGAGCCCCACCCCGACCGTGGCGAGCACCTGCTCGCGCGGCCGGGTGTAGAGCGGGCGGACGACGGCGAGTTCCAGCAGCACGGCGGCGGCGGTGCCCACCGCCGTACCGAACAGGACCGCGAGGACGAAACCCGCTCCGCCCGGCCCGGCGCCCGGCAGATGACCGGACGCCGCCCACCAGGTGCCGTACGCGCCGATGGAGAGCAGCGCCCCGTGCGCGAAGTTGAGCACGTCCATCAGGCCGAAGATCAGTGAGAGTCCCGACGCGATCAGGAAGTAGAGCGCCCCCAGACCGAGCCCGGTCATGGTGAGCAGGACGACGGTGGACATCAGGAATCCGCCTCCACGGTGTGTGCGGTGAGCGGGCCGTGGCCCACGCCGAGCAGCCTGCGAGCCGCCTCCGCGTCGCCCAGCAGCTCGGTGGCCGGCCCCTGATGGGCCGTCCGGCCGTCGGCGAGCACCGCACAGTGCTCGGCCAGGCGTCGCACGACGGCCAGGTTCTGCTCCACGAGCAGTACCGGCACCGCCTCGGCGGCCCGCTCCAGCACCTGGGCGACCTCGGTGACCACCTTGGGCGCCAGGCCCTTGGTGGGTTCATCGGCGATGATCAGCCGGTTTCCGTTCAGGAGTGTCCGCCCGATGGCCACCATCTGCTGCTGGCCGCCGGACAGCGTCCCGGCCAACTGCCGCTCCCGTGACTTCAGTTCGGGAAAGAGTTCATGGACGAGCGGGTAGGCGGGCTCGTCCGCGCCGCGCCGCTCGGCCAGGCGCAGGTTCTCCGCCACGGTCAGCCCGGCGAAGACACCCCGGTCCTCGGGGGCGTAGCCGATGCCCAGCCGCACCATGGTGTGGGTGGGCATCGACACGGTCTCCTCGCCGTCCAGCAGCACGCTGCCGGTGCGCGGGACGAGGCCGAGGACGCCGCGCACGGTCGTCGTCTTGCCCGCGCCGTTGCGGCCGAGGAGCGCGGTCACCCCGTGCCGGGCGACGTCCAGGTCCACTCCGTGCAGGATGTGCCGGCCGCCGATCAGGACCCGCAGGTCCCGTACGGCGAGCAGGGTCCCCGTGGTCACAACCCCTCCCCGAGGTAGGCCTGTTGCACGGTCGGGTCGGTGGTCACGGCGTCGGGGGTGTCCAGCGCCAGCAGCCGTCCGTGGTGCATCACGGCGAGCCGGTCGGCCAGACCCAGCAGCACGTCCATGTGGTGCTCGACCATCAGGACGGTGCGGCCCTCGTCCCGGTGCAGGGTGCGGATGAGTTCGGTCAGGGCGGGGACCTCCTCGGCGCTGACCCCGGCCATCGGCTCGTCCAGCAGCATCAGCCGCGGCTCGCCCACCAGCAGCACCGCCAGCTCCAGCTTCCGCTTCTCGCCGTGCGACAACTCGGACGCCGGCACCTCGGCCCGGTGGCCGAGGCCGGTGCGTTCCAGTACGCCGGCCACCTCGGCCGTGTACGGGCGGGCGCGCCGCCACAGCCGGTACGAACCGCCCCCGGCGGCCTGCGCGGCGAGCCGGACGTGGTCGGCCACGGTCATCCCCGGCCAGAGGCTGGACGTCTGGAACGTGCGGCCGATGCCGCGCCTCGCCCGCGCGTGCGCGGGGCGGTCCGTCATGTCCCTGCCGTCCAGCTCGATCGTGCCCGACGTGGCCATGGTCAGCCCGCTGATCAGGTTGAACAGTGAGGTCTTGCCCGCCCCGTTGGGGCCGATGAAGGCGAGGAACTCGCCCTCGTGGACGCCGAGGGTGACGTCCTCGACGATCGTCGCCCCGCCGACGCCCCAGCCGAGGCCGGTCAGCCGGAGCACCGGGGCGGTGGTCCGCGCCCCGGCCGCTTGCTCTGCGGTGGTGTCCGGTGCGGCCATCGGTCAGCCCGCCGAGGGCTTCACGGGCGGCGCCACCTTGTCCATCGGCTCGGTGCCCACCAGCTCCGGCCGGGCACCGGCCCCCTTCCCCCGGAGCTTCGCGACGAACATCGGTTGCACCAGTGCGTGGTCCTCCGCACGGATCTGCTCCTCGCCCTTCACTCCGTCGAAGCTCCAGCCCTCCAGGGCCTTGACCATGGCGGCGGAGTCGGTGGCGCCGCCCTCCTGCACGGCGCGCACGACCATCTGTGCCGCGGTGAAGCCGTCGGGGGTGAACAGGTCCGGGGTGCCGCCCGCCTCGGTGACCGAGTCGAGCATGGACTTCTCCACGGCGTTGCCGCCGCCCGCGCCGGGGAAGTAGTGCGCCAGGAACGACACCTTGGAACCGGCGTTCCCGAAGACCGGGTACGAGGCCGTTCCGGCGAGGCCGGTGACGACCTTGCTCGCGCTCAGCACGCCCTGCTGGTCCAGCGCGGTCCACAGCGCCGGCGCGGTGGACCCGGCCCAGGCGACGAAGACCAGATCGGGTCTGCCCGCCTTGACCTGCCGGGCGAAGGGGGTCAGGTCCGTGGCACTGGGCGGAGCCAGCACGGAGCCCACCTTCGCGCCCTCGGCCCCGAGGACGGCCTTCACGGCGGCGACGTTGGCCTGGCCGAAGGTGGAGTCCTGGGCCAGCACCGTGACCTTCTTGCCCTTGGCCTCGCCGAGCATCGCCCCGGCGGTGAGGATGTCCTGGTAGGACTGCCGGCCCGAGCGGAAGGTGTAGTCGTTGATCCCGGTGACGGCGTCGGTGGCGGCCGGGCCGCTGATGTACAGCACCTTGTTCTGGGCGGCGAGCGGCGCCATCTGGAGGGCCACCCCGGAATCGGTGGTGCCGGCCAGCACCTTGTAGCCCTTGCCGATGAGGTTCTTGGCCGCGGCGACCGCCTTGCCCGGGTCGCCCGCGTCGTCCTGCTCGGTGACCTCGATACGGTGCCCGGCGACCTTGCCGGTGCCCTTCGTCGCGTGGTCCAGGCCCGCCATGAACCCGTCGCGGTACTGCTTCCCGTAGTCCGCGAGCAGCCCCGTACGGGAGTAGACCAGGCCCACCTTGACGGTCTGGTTCTTCGCGTCCTTCCCGGACGCGGAATCGGCCTCGCCCGCCTTCCCGGCGGCGGTGCACCCGGCCAGCAGAAGAGCGGCCGAGGCCAGTGCGACGGCGACGGAGAGGGATCTGTGACGACGGACGGTGCCTGTGGCTCTGCGACGCATGATGACCGGCTCCTCGGCGTGTTCATGTGATGTCGCCGAACCGTATGAACACCCTGCCGTCGTCGACATGGTGCAGGGCACCCCACCTGACGTGGTGCGCATGTGGGGGCCGCACATGGGGCGGGGCCGTGGGCCGCGCCCCCGGGACGGGATCCGGTCCTGGGGCGCGGCGCGGCGCGGGAAGTGTGAGCGTCAGTCCCGCGGGCGGTGGCCCGTCACGCGGCGCCGATCGCCTGGAGCGTGGCGACGGTGAAGCCGACTGCGGCGAACGCGATGCCGATGATGCCCATCACCATTCCGGCGGTCGCCATGCCACGGCCGCCGCCCTCGCCCCGGTCGGCGCTGCGCCGGGCCGAGACGCCGAGGCACAGCGCGATGATCGGCAGGATGATCGGGATCAGCACCAGCCCGAGGATGCCGAGCACCATCGAGGCCGTCGCCTTGCCGCTGGGCAGCGAGGCACCACCGGGGTAGCCGTAGCCGGGCGGGGGCTGGACGCCGTAACCCGGCCCTCCCGGGGCCTGTGCCCCCGCTGGGACGCCCGTGCTGCCTGACTGTTCAGTCATGTCTTCCTCTCCATCGATGCTGGTCATGACCATGTTAAGGAGAGGTTTGTGGTGCTTTCGGACAGAACGGTGAGGGGTGTGTGATGAACCTGTCAGGTCGCGTCGGAACGCCGCGACGCGTCCGGGGGAGCCGTCACGTCGATCAGCCGGCACACCGTCTCGATGTCTATCTTCACCTGGGCGATCGACGCCCGCCCCGACAGCCAGGTGATGAGTGCGGAGTGCCAGGTGTGCTCGATGACCCGGACCGCGGACAGCTGCTCCGGCGTCGGATGCTCCAGGCCCATCGCGTCCAGGATGATCGTCGTCGTGATCCGCGAGACGGTGTCCACCTCCGGGCTGACGCTGCGGTCCGCGAAGGTCAGCGCCCGTACCATCGCGTCCGCCAGATGCGGTTCGCGCTGCAGTGCGCGGAACGCCCGCATCAGGGTGTCGGCGACCCGCTGCGCCGCGCCGTCCCCGGCCGGGGGGCGTTTGTGCAGCGTCGTGTGCATGTGCTGGAGCTGGTCCTGCATGGTGGCGACCAGCAGATGGATCTTCGAGGGGAAGTAGCGGTACAGCGTGCCCAGGGCGACCTCGGCGGCCTCCGCGACCTCACGCATCTGCACCGCCTCGAATCCGCCCCTGCTGGCGAGCTGGGCGCTGGCGTGCAGGATGCGGCGGCGACGGGCCTCCTGGCGTTCCGTCAGCGGCGGCGATGCCGGCCTGGCTTCCGCTGTCATGTGTCCCCATCCATGGCTTCTGTCCGCGACCGGAGGGAGGCGCTCGGTCTCCCGGCGGCGCACAGCATGCCAGGGTGCCGGGCCGTGGCGCGAATCACCCGGTCCGGCCGTTGCGCCGACGCTACCTGCCGGTAGATTCGTAGCTCATTGAACGATCCAGTCTGAAACTTGTTCTAGATTAGCGTGAGCGGTTACGCTCCGGCGAACACGCAGTGAGAAGGGGGCCGAGTGTGACCGCTGAGGCCATAGAGTCGGGCCCCCGCACGGGCAGCGACGTGTCGGGCAGCCCCGGCGAACGCCCGCTGCGCATCGCACTCCTCACCTACAAGGGAAATCCTTTCTGCGGCGGCCAGGGCGTCTATGTGCGCCACCTCGGCCGTGAGCTCGCCCGCCTCGGCCACAGCGTCGAGGTGATCGGCGCCCAGCCCTATCCGGTGCTCGACGAGGGCGTCCCGCTCACCGAGCTGCCGAGCCTGGACCTCTACCGCCAGCCCGACCCCTTCCGCACCCCGAAACGCGGCGAGTACCGGGACTGGATCGACGCCGCCGAGGTCGCCACCATGTGGACCGGCGGCTTCCCGGAGCCGCTCACCTTCAGCCTCCGTGCCCGACGCCATCTCGCGGCCCGACGCGGCGAGTTCGACGTCATCCACGACAACCAGACCCTCGGCTACGGGCTGTTGGCGGACCTCGGTGCCCCGCTCGTCACCACGATCCATCACCCCATCACGGTCGACCGGCAGTTGGACCTGGACGCCGCCGCGACCCGTCGCCGACGCGCCTCCGTGCGCCGCTGGTACGCCTTCACCCGCATGCAGAAGCGGGTCGCACGCCGGCTGCCGTCGGTGCTCACCGTCTCCGGCTCCTCCAAGCAGGAGATCGTCGACCACCTCGGGGTGCGCGAGGACCGCATCCATGTGGTGCACATCGGCGCGGACACCGAGCTGTGGTCGCCCGATCCGTCCGTCGCCGAGGTCCCCGGCCGGATCGTCACCACCTCCAGCGCCGACGTCCCGCTGAAGGGCCTCGTCCACCTCGTCGAGGCGCTCGCCAAGCTCCGCACCGAGAACCCGCGGGCGCACCTCGTGGTCGTCGGCAAGCGGGCCGAGGACGGACCGGTGGCGCAGGCCATCGAGCGGCACGGACTCCAGGACGCCGTCGAATTCGTCAAGGGCATCAGCGACGCCGAACTCGTCGACCTGGTGCGCAGCGCGCAGGTCGCCTGCGTCCCCTCGCTCTACGAGGGGTTCTCGCTGCCCGCTGCCGAGGCCATGGCCACCGGCACGCCGCTGGTCGCCACCACCGGCGGCGCGATCCCCGAGGTCGCGGGCCCGGACGGTGAGACCTGCCTGGCCGTCCCGCCCGCCGACGCCGGGGCACTGGGCGACGCGCTCGCCCGGCTGCTCGGCGATCCGGAACTGCGCGCCCGGCTCGGCGCCGCGGGCCGCGCCCGGGTGCTGTCCCGGTTCACCTGGAAGCAGGCCGCCATCGGCACCGCCGCCCTGTACCGCGAGGCGATCGCCGCCCGCGCGGGCACCACGCGCCCCGGCGGCCGACGGTGACCCCGCAGTCCGCCCACGCTGTCCCCGCCCTCTGACCCCCTCAACCGCGAAAGCAGGCATTCGTGCTGACCGTGGACTTCACCCGCTTCCCGCTCGCCGCAGGTGACCGAGTGCTCGACCTGGGCTGCGGCGCCGGACGCCACGCCTTCGAGTGCTACCGGCGCGGCGCCCAGGTCGTGGCCCTCGACCGGAACGACGAGGAGATCCGCGAGGTCGCGAAGTGGTTCGCCGCGATGAAGGAGGCCGGGGAGGCGCCCGAGGGCGCCACCGCCACCGCGATGGAGGGCGACGCGCTCAATCTGCCGTTCCCCGACGAGTCCTTCGACGTCGTGATCATCTCCGAGGTGATGGAGCACATCCCCGACGACAAGGGCGTGCTCGCCGAGATGGTCCGGGTGCTCAGGCCCGGCGGCCGGATCGCGATCACCGTGCCGCGCTACGGCCCCGAGAAGGTCTGCTGGACGCTCTCCGACGCGTACCACGAGGTCGAGGGCGGCCACATCCGCATCTACAAGGCCGACGAACTGCTCGGCAAGATACGCGGCGCCGGCCTCAAGCCGTACGGCACCCACCATGCCCACGCCCTGCACTCGCCGTACTGGTGGCTCAAGTGCGCGTTCGGCGTGGACAACGACAAGTCGCTGCCGGTCCGCGCGTACCACAAGCTGCTGGTCTGGGACATCATGAAGAAGCCGGCCGTCACCCGGGTCGCCGAACAACTGCTCAACCCGGTCGTCGGCAAGAGCTTCGTGGCGTACGCGACCAAGCCGCACCTGCCCGCGGCCACCGCCGAGGATCTCTCCAAGGCCGAGGCGTGACCGTTCCCGAGCAGACAGAACACCTCGTACTGCCCGGAGTCCTCACCGCCGAGCAGGCCGCCGAGACCGTCGCCGCCCTCCTCGCCGCGCAGTGCGAGAACGGTGCGCTGCCCTGGTTCCGCGGCCACCACCTCGACCCGTGGGACCACACCGAGGCCGCCATGGCCCTCGACGCGGCGGGCGAGCACGCCGCCGCGGAGCGGGCGTACGACTGGCTGGCCCGGCATCAGAACGAGGACGGCTCCTGGTACGCCGCGTACCACGACGGTGACCCGGAACGGCCGACCGACCGGGGCCTGGAGACCAACTTCTGCGCGTACGTGGCCGTCGGCGTCTGGCACCACTACCTCGCCACCGGCGACGACGCGTTCGTCGACCGGATGTGGCCGACCGTCTACGCCGCCGTCGAATTCGTGCTGCGGCTCCAGCGGCCCGGCGGCCAGATCGGCTGGAAGCGCGAAGCCGACGGAACCCCCGTCGACGACGCGCTGCTGACCGGCTGTTCCTCCATCCACCAGGCGCTGCGCTGTGCACTCGCCCTCGCCGAACGGCGCGAGGAGCCGCAGCCGGACTGGGAGTTGGCGACCGGTGCGCTGGCCCACGCGATCCGCAGCCATCCGGAACGCTTCCTGGACAAGAGCCGCTACTCGATGGACTGGTACTACCCGGTCCTGGGCGGCGCGCTCACCGGAGCGGCCGCCAAGGAGCGGGTGGAGGAGGGCTGGGACCGTTTCGTGGTGCCCGGCGTCGGGGTGCGCTGTGTGCTGCCCAACCCGTGGGTGACCGGCGGGGAGAGCTGCGAACTCGCCCTGGCGCTCTGGGTGATGGGCGAGTCCGACCGGGCGCTGGAGATCCTCCAGTCCATCCAGCACCTGCGCGCCGACGGCGGCATGTACTGGACGGGGTACGTCTTCGAGGGCAACCGGGCCTTCTGGCCGGAGGAGCTCACCACCTGGACCGCCGGTTCGCTGCTGCTCGCGGTGGCCGCGCTCGGCGGCGACGAGGCGACCACCGCGGTCTTCGGCGGCGAACGGCTGCCGCGCGGGCTGGAACCGGACTGCTGCGGATAGCACCGGCCCACCGGGAGCTTCTGTCCGGATCGGGCCGGACCGGCGAGCGGGGCCCGGTGCCGGGACGTGCGGGACCGGCCTGATCCGGAGGGCGGCTTCAGCGCCGGATGCGGCCGGCCACCGCGTGACCCACGAAGAGGTAGACGACGGCGGCCAGCCCGTATCCGGAGACCACCCGGGCCCACGCCTCGTCGAAGGTGAACAGGTCGTACGACCAGCTCGCCAGCCCGCGTGCGGTGTGCTGGACGACGTTGACCAGGTCGTTGCCCCGGTTCGCGTCCAGCAGGTACATGAGGATCCACAGGCCGATGACGAAGGCCATGATGTCGGCGGCGACGGCTATGACGCGTGCTGCGGTGGCGCTTCTTGTTCCTGTTCGAGGAGACATGGGTTGCGGGTTGCCGTTTCCCGGCGGCTGAAACCCGGACGGCGGCCCCGAGTGGCGCACCGCCCGCAGCCGCGTGAGTCTTTACGGAGCGTGGCGATTGACGTCACTCACCGTAGAGGTTGCCGTGAGGTGCCCGGTCAGGGAGGCCCGCTGTGCGCAGCTCCGCCGTGAACGCTTCCGTACCGCTCCGCCGTGTGCTCGTCCCGCTCCTGCTGTCCTGTGTCGTCCTGGTGGGTGCCACCGCGTGCGGCGGCGGTGGCAGGGGCGGCGCGAGCCCTTCCGCGTCCCCGAGCGTCACCGCGTCCCCGGGCGGGACGCCGTCGGCTCAGGCGCAGAAACTGGCCAAAACGCGATTCGTCGCCAACGCGGGGCTCGCGGCCGGGGCGACGTACCAGTGGATCGTGAAGCCGTACCGCGCGGGCACGTTCAAGAAGGGCGCCGACGGGCGGACGTTCGCCCTGGTCAAGGCCGGGCTCGCGGGTGGCTTCGCGTACAACCGGCTGAAGGCCGCCGTGGTCAACGCCAAGGGCGACCCCCTGCTGTCGAAGGCGCTCGCGCCGCTGACGGCGGGCATCGAATCGCTGAAGGGGCTCGGCCCCAAACTGCGCAGGGGCGACGCGGACGAAGGCGACATCGGCGCCTTCGAGAACGTGATCAACAACGTCAAGGGCGCGGGCCGGAGCGCGGGCGCCGAGGTGAAGGACAAGGTGCCCACCACGTCGCAACTCGGCGGATAATCGATGGGGCCCGGGCTCTTGATCGAACTAGGGTGCGTGTTATGAGCGCACTCCCGCACGACCTCTACTGTGACGAAATCACCGGCCGCACCGACGCGTTGAGGGAGGCGATCAACGGCGCCGATCTCGGCGCGACCGTACCGACCTGCCCCGACTGGACCCTGCGCGACCTCGCCGTCCATGTCGGCGGCGCCCACCGCTGGGTGGGCGAGATCGTACGCACCCGGGCCACCGAAGCGGTCCCGCTCGAACGGGGACCGGAGTTCGGGCCCGAGGGCGACGACCCCGCCGCGCTCGATGCCTGGCTGGCGGACGGGGCGGCGGAGCTCGCCGAGCTCCTGCGCGCCGCCGGCCCGGACCAGAACGTGTGGTCCTGGGGCTGGGAGCGCAGCACGGGCTTCTGGGCGCGTCGCATGGCGCACGAGACGATCGTCCACCAGGCCGACGCCGCGCTCACCGCCGGGACCGGCTACGAGGTGGCACCCGAGCTGGCGGCCGACACGATCGAGGAGTGGCTGGAGATCGTCGCCTTCGTGCGGGCCGCGGGCCACGAGAAGGCGGCCGAGCTCGCCGGCGCCAAGGGCTCGATCCATCTGCACGCCACGGACGTGCCCGGTGCCGAGTGGCTGATCGAGCTCGGCGAGGACGGCTTCACCTGGCGGCGGGCCCACGAGAAGGCGACCGTGGCGCTGCGGGGCCCGCTCACCGACGTCCTGCTGGTCTTCAACCGGCGCCTCCCGGCGGACAGCGACCGGGTCGAGGTGCTGGGGGACGCGAAGCTGCTGGACTTCTGGCTGGAACACTCCGCATTCGGCTGAGCCGCCGCAGGCCGGCAGCGGCCGCCGTGGAGCACCGTGCCCCGTCCGCTGTGCGGACGGGGCGGTGCTGGGCCAAGCTGGAAGCGACAGCCCGTGTGTCCGGCGGCCCCCGTGGAGGTGCTGATGGAGCCCGTCCGCGCCCTGAAACGGATCGCCTTCCTGTCGGAACGCGGCAGCCGGCCGGAACGGCTCGACCCGCCCCGTCGGCTGCTGCGCCGAGCCGTCGCCGCGGGCACCCTGTTCGCCATCGACACCGACGCACACGCGCCCGGTCGGCCGGATCGGCAGATCCACTGCTGCGCCCGCGCCGAGGAGCGCCGCGTCCCGGCGGAGCACGTCGTCTCCACCTGGTCGGCCGACGAACCGCCGGCCCGGTCGCGCGCGGGCACGACCCCGGAGCGGGCCCGCTCCGGGGCGGACGGGACGCATCGGCGCGGCCCCGGGACAGGAACGGTGAACCCATGACGGCCACAAGCGTGCGCGGCATCGACCACATCGGGGTCACGGTCCCCGATCTGGAGACCGCGACCCTCTTCCTCACCAGGGCGTTCGGCGCCGAGGTGCTCTACGACACCCTGCGCCGCCAGGACGAGCCGCTCGGCGGTCTGGACGTCGAGCGGCGGCTCGGCGTCCCGGCGGGCACCCAGCAGCTGGCGATCCGGATGCTGGCCCTGCCCGGCGACGGTCCGGCCATCGAGCTCTTCGAGTTCGAGGGCCCCCGCCGGGAACCCCCGGCGCTGCCCTGCGACTTCGGCTGGCAGCACGTGGCGCTCTACGCCGACGACCTGGACGCGGCCGTGAGGGACTGCGTGGCCGCGGGCGCCTCACTGCTCGCCGAGGCACAGCCGCTGCCGGGCCCCGAGGCGGGGGAGCGCAACCGCTTCGCGTATCTGCGCACTCCCTGGGGCAGCACGCTGGAACTCCTCACGTACCCCGACCCCCAGCCCTGGGAACGCACCGCATCACGTCGGCGGGTGCGCCCCGCCCCGGTCGGCACCGGGACCTGGCCGACGGACCCGGCCCGGCCGGGGCCCGGGGTCCTTCGTGCGGATCGGACCGGATGAGCGAATACGTCCGGTGTGCGGATGCCCCCGTCTTGCGATGCGCCGCACCCGACACCGCGCGCCGATCCCTCAGGGATTGCGGACAGCCCTCAGTCGAGTTCCGCGAGCACCCGCAGCGTATGCGGGTCCGGCGCCGTCACCAGCAGATCGGTCACCGGCCCCTTGCGCCACAACTCCAGCCGCTCCGCTATCCGTTGCCGGGGGCCGACGAGCGAGATCTCATCGGCGAACGCGTCCGGCACGGCCAGCACCGCCTCCTCCTTGCGCCCTTCGAGGAAGAGCCGCTGGATCCGCCGTGCCTCCTCCTCGAACCCCATGCGTGCCATCAGATCGGCGTGGAAGTTCCGTGCCGCGTGCCCCATCCCCCCGATGTAGAAGCCGAGCATCGCCTTCACCGGCAGCAGCCCCTCGGCGACGTCGTCACAGACCCGCGCACGGGCCATCGGCGCGATCATGAAGCCGTCGGGCAGGTCCGTGAGCGACGCCTCGTACACATCGGTGCGCAGCGGTGACCAGTACAGCGGCAGCCAGCCGTCGGCGATCCTCGTCGTCTGCGCGATGTTCTTCGGCCCCTCCGCCCCGAGCAGTACCGGGAGCCGGGACCGCAACGGATGGGTGATCGACTTCAACGGCTTGCCCAGGCCGGTGGCGTCGGGACCGTTGTACGGGTGGGAGTGGAAGCGTCCGTCGAGTTCGACGGGGGCCTCACGGCCGAGCACCTGGCGGATGACGTCGACGTACTCGCGGGTGGCGGTCAGCGGGCTCCTCGGGAACGGGCGCCCGTACCAGCCCTCCACCACCTGCGGCCCGGACAGGCCGAGGCCGAGCATCATCCGGCCGCCGGAGAGATGGTCGAGGGTGAGGGCGTGCATCGCGGTCGCGGTCGGGGTGCGCGCCGCCATCTGCGCGATGCCGGTGCCCAGCCGGATACGGGAGGTGTGTGCGGCGATCCAGGTCAGCGGGGTGAACGCGTCGGAGCCCCAGGCCTCCGCCGTCCACACCGACCCGTACCCCAGCTCCTCGGCCTGACGGACGAGCTCCAGTTGGGCCGGGTCGGGGCCGCGACCCCAGTAGCCGAGCGCGAGTCCGAGCCGCATTCCGCCGCCTCCCAAGGATTCTGACGCCGCGTCAGATCATCGACGCACGGACGGAGAGTACGACAGCGGCCCCCCGCCCGGAAGGGGCGAGGGGCCGCTGATCGTGTTGCGGGCGGGTGGGCTCAGCCGCGCTGGATGCCCGTGGTGTCCTGGAGCACACCACGACGGCCGTCCTGCGTCTGGGCGATGAGGCTCGCGCCGCGCTGCTCCACCGCGAGGTACCAGGTGCCCGGAGCCAGCTCGGCGATCGGCGACGGCGAACCGTCCTCCCCGTACAGCGGGCGGGCCACGGGCACCGCGAACCAGAACGGCGTGAAGTCACCGGACGGCGCGCCGGCCGCCGGAGCCTGCTGGGCCTGCTGCGGCTCCGGCCGACCGGGCTGGGGCTGACCGGCCTGCGGCTGCGCGCCGTAGGGCTGCTGCTGACCCGGCTGCGCACCGTAGGGCTGCTGCTGGGCGCCGGGGTAGCCGTAGCCCTGGCCGGGCTGCGGCTGGCCGCCGTACGGCGACTGCACGGCCTGCGGGCGCGGGGCGCCCATCAGTGGAGCCTTGAGCGCGGGAATCAGTGGAGTCCCGACCGCGCCGACCGCGAGCACGGCCGTGCCCAGCAGGCCGAGGATCAGACCGGCGCCCGCGTTGCTGGCGTCGATGGTCGACCAGAACGCGGTCCACAGGGTGAAGACGCTGAAGGCGGCGCCGAGTTGGCCGAGTTCGAAACCGAGGACCTTGCGGGGCGGCATGGTGCGGCCCACCACGACCAGCGCCGCGGCGATGATGCCGCCCAGGTAGATGCTCATGAGGGCCGCGAGCGCGTCCCAGGCGTTCGGGGCCGAGTAGCCGGAGCAGTTGAGGCCCGAGGGGCATTCGTAACCGTAGAGGTGGAGGAAAGAGGCGATGAACAGCACCACCGCTGCTCCGATCACCACGCCGTCGCCTCGAGTGAGGGAGCGCATATTCACGTAAAGATCCTTAGTCGGTCGTCTCGTCGGGGTGGTCGTCGCTGCGGCCCGCCGGGGTACGGCGGGCACGACGCAAGGCTCGGGGGTGGCTCCCCATCGTACGGATGAATCTATCGTCTGCCGGGCAGGGCTGTGTCCCTGACCGGACCCTGGACGCACTTCCCCCCAATTTCGCCGCAGAACTACCTCTTGTTACCCCTTGAGGTAACTGCTGATGCCATCGGCAATGCCCTGCGCAGCCTTCTGGCGCCAGTTCGCGCTGGTGAGCAGAGCGGCGTCCTCACGGTCACGCATATTGCCGCATTCGATGAACACTTTGGGCACGGTCGACAAATTAAGTCCGCCCAGATCCTCGCGGATGTCCAACCCGCTATTGCCGCCGACATAATTGGAAGGCGCACTTCCGGTATCGCGGACGAAGAGACCGGCGATCCGGGTACCGAGGTCGCGGGACGGCTCGACGATCTTCGTGGTGTCCGCCTTCCCGCCCCGTACCGGCCCGGGGAGGATCACATGGAAACCGCGATTGCCGGCTGCGGAACCGTCCGCGTGCACCGAGACCACCGCATCGGCCTTGGCCTCGTTGCCGATTCGGGCCCGCTCGTCGACACATGGGCCGTACGGACGGTCGTTGTCGTGCGTCAGCACGACGCGTGCGCCCTGTGCCTCCAGGAGCGTGCGCATCCGGTGCGACACATCCAGGGTGAACTCGGCTTCCGGATAGCCGGAGTTGGTCGAGGTGCCGGTGGTGTCGCACTCCTTGTGCGCGGTGCCGATGTCGACCTGGCGGTTGATCTCGCTGGTGTGCAGACGGTTGTTCGGGTTGTGCCCGGGGTCGATGACGACGGTCCTGCCCGACAGCGGCCCGGAGGCCCGGCCGCCCGTGGACCCGGAGGGCTTCGCCGAAGGGGCGGGGGAGGCGGACGTCCTCCCCGGAGCCGGAGCGGTCCTGGACGGCGAGGCCGGCTGCGGCGCCGCGGAGGTTCCGCCGCCGCCCTGCCGGGGCTCGGCCCGCGCTCCGCCGCTGTCGTCGCCCGCGCCGCAGCCCGCAGCGGTCAGGCACACGATGGCGAGCGCGGCGGCGAGCAGGGGCCGGCGGCGCGGGGTGGGGGGAACGCTCTCGTCGTACGGCACCACGCGATGCTATCGGGGCGCGCCTCAGATACCCGGTCCCGTGCGCCGCAGCACACGCAGCGAATCCGTTGCCGAGACCTCGCTGAACGCGCCGGAGGCCAGCGCCCGCAGATAGATCCGGTACGGGGCCTGGCCGCCGTGCGCCGGGTCCGGGAACACGTCGTGGATCACCAGCAGCCCGCCCTCGGCGACATGCGGCGCCCAGCCCTCGTAGTCACCGCCCGCGTGCTCGTCGGTGTGCCCACCATCGATGAAGACGAAGCCGAGCTTCCCGCTCCAGACGGCGGCGACCTGCAAAGACCGTCCGACCAGGGCCACGACGTGGTCTTCGAGACCCGCCGCGTGCAGGGTCCGGCGGAACGTCGGCAGCGTGTCCATGCGGCCGACCTCCGGGTCCACGACGGTCGGGTCGTGGTACTCCCAGCCCGGCTGCTGCTCCTCGCTGCCGCGGTGGTGATCCACGGTGAGGGCCGTCACGCCGGCCGCGCGGGCGACGTCGGCGAGCAGGATGGTGGAGCGTCCGCAGTACGTGCCGACCTCAAGGACCGGCAGCCCCAGTGCGGCGGCCTCGGCGGCGGCCGCGTACAGCGCGAGTCCCTCTACCACCGGCATGAAGCCCTTGGCGGCCTGGAAGGCGGCGAGAATCTCGGGCGACGGCTCGGCGACGGACTCGGCGGGCACGGGTTCCTCCTGGCGGGGACGGTTCTGCGGGGTTCGACGGCGCCCCATCGTGCCGTACACCCCTGCCGTGGGCGTCGGCGGGGGCCGGGCCGGTGGTACGGGAGGCTTACGGCCCGGTGCGGGCCGTAACGGCCTGGCGCACGACAGGGAGCAGGCTCCCGGCGTCAGACCAGCAGTGCGGCGGCCTGCTCGCGTGCCCGGCGCAGCCAGGAGGCGCGCGTCTCGTCGGACGAATCGGTGACCGTACGGAAGACGACCCGGCGCACGTCGGTGACTCCCACGTACGGCAGGACGCAAGCCGACCAGATCCGGTCCAGCGGGTCCCCGAACTCGCTCTCCTCGCGTGCGGCGGGAGTGTCCGAGGTGTTCAGGACCAGGGCCCGGCCGGCCTTCAGCAGCCCGGCGGGCTCGCCCTGCGCGCTGCCGAGCTTGTAGGCGACGCCCGGTGCGAGCACGCGCTGCACCCAGCCCGTGAGCACGGCGGGCGGCATGCCCCACCAGTTCGGGTGGACGAACACCAGGGCATCGAGGGAGGCCACTTCCGCCCGGTGCAGTGCCACCTGCGGGTCGGCGGAACGCGCTGCCGATCGGACCGTCCACGTCTCGTCGGCGGCGAGCACGGGTGCGAATCCCTCGGCACAGAGATCGTGCGCGACCACCTCGCACCCACGGCCGCGCAGCTCCTCCACCACGGCGTCGTACACGGCGTGGTTGAAGCTGCCCGGCCGCGGGTGTGCCAGATATACCCCTGCGCGCATTCCGCTCATCCCCCCGGATGTCGGTGGCCATCGGCCAATGATCCGACTGGATCCTAACTGCCGGTACGGAGAAGGCGGTTCGGGGCGGTCCTTCTTCATGCCGTACGCCCCCGCCGTAGGAATCGGCGGGGGCGTACGAGGGGTGAGCCCGGGTCGGGGCGCCCCCGGCGGGGCTGCGACACGGAGGTCAGCAGCTCTGCCAGAGTCGGGTCATGACGCGGACGCCGAAGCGCAGGCCCTCCAGCGGGACGCGCTCGTCCACGCCGTGGAAGAGGCGGCCGTAGTCCAGGTCGTGCGGGAGCTTGAGACCCTTGAAGCCGAAGCAGCGGATGCCGAGATGGGTGAAGGCCTTGGCGTCGGTGCCGCCGGGGTTGCAGTACGGGACCGGGTGGCCGTCCGGGTCCTCGGCGCGCACGGCCGCGCACATGGCGTCGACCAGCGGGCCGTCGAACGTCGTCTCCATCGCGATGTCGTGGTTGACCCACTCGCGGCTGACCGACGGGAGGAGAAGCCTGTCGATCGTGTCGACCAGCTCCTGCTCGTGGCCGGGCAGGAAGCGGCCGTCCACCCGGGCGGTCGCCTTTCCGGGGATGACGTTGGTCTGGTAGCCCGCGTCGAACATGGTGGGGTTCGCGGAGTTGCGGAGCACCACCTGCATGAAGTCGGAGACCGGGCCCAGCCGCTCCAGGCTGCCCTCGATGTCGTTCTCGTCGAACTCGACGCCGTAGAGGCGGGCGGCCTCTTCGAGCAGGGCGCGGACCGGTTCGATCAGACGGATCGGGAAGGTCTCGCGGCCGATGCGGGCCAACGACTCCGCGAGGTCGGTGACCGCGTTCTCGTCGTTGGGGGACGAGCCGTGGCCGGCCCGGCCGGTGGCGGTGAGCTCCATCCAGGCCATGCCGCGCTGGGCGTTCTCGATCGGGTAGAGGCGACGGGTGTCGTCGATGGCGAAGGAGAAGCCGCCGCCCTCGCCGATCGCCTCGGTGACGCCGGCGAAGAGCTCGGGGCGGTGCTCGACCAGCCAGTGGGCGCCGAACTTGCCGCCCGCCTCCTCGTCGGCGAGGAAGGCGAGGACCAGGTCGCGGGACGGCTCGGTGCCGGTACGGGCGAAGTGGCGGGCGGTGGCCAGCATGACGGCCACCGTGTCCTTCATGTCGATCGCGCCGCGGCCCCAGAGGTAGCCGTCGCGGATCTCGCCGGAGAACGGCGGGACCTGCCACTCGGAGGCGTCGGCGGGGACCACGTCCAGATGGCCGTGGACCAGGAGGGCGCCGCGCCCGGAGTCGCGGCCCGCGATGCGCGCGACGACGCTGGCGCGGCCCGGCGCCGACTCGATCAGTTCGGAGTCGATGCCCACCTCGGCGAGGCGGCCCACCACCCACTCGGCGCTCGCGCGCTCGTCGCTGGTGGGGTTGGACGTGTCGAACCTGATCAGTTCGGCGCAGAGATCGATGACCTCGTTCTGGGCCTCGTCGGAGGCCGCGACGAACGAGGCGGTGGGGTCGGAGGTGGTCATGCTGCTCCCACAGAGGTCGTAGCGCGGGCGGCGGGGGCGTCGGCGTCCTCGTCGTCCAGGGCGGAGGTGCCGTACGGCCTCACCCAGCCCAGCAGGCCGAGGACGCTGTACAGGACGAAGGCGGTGGCCAGCGAGTTCAGGGCCGGGATGCCGCCCTCGTAGAACTTGCCGACGCAGAACGCCGCGATCCAGATGACGATGGACATCGGCACCCAGGTCGGCGAGGACGTCGGCAGGGTCTCGGACTCCCGGGTGTCGTCCAGCGGCTTGCGCATCCGCTTCACGACCCAGTACTCGGCGACGATGATGCCGCCGATCGGCGGGATCGCGACGCCGAGGATGGAGAGGAACTCGGTGAAGTGGGTCATGATCCCGACCGCGGACAGGACCGTGCCGGCGATGCCGAGGACGATCGTGACCGCGCCGCGGTGGATCCGCTTGCCGAAGACGACCTGGAAGAAGTTGACGACGCCGAGCGAGGAGCCGTACAGGTTCCAGTCGTTGATCTTGGCGGTGGACATCAGGACCACGATCACACCGAAGGCACCCGAGGTGGAGAGCACGATGTGCGAGACCTCGTTGCTCTTGACCAGGTGACCCAGGAGCACACCGGTCATGCCGACGATGTACTCGGAGAGGATCATCGACGAGGCGCTCTGCAGGAAGACGTGCGAGCCCTTCGAGTTGTACCGGGTCATCTCCGGGGCCACGATCGCGCCGGTCATGAAGCCGCCCGCGATGGCGGTGGCGGCGACGGCGAGCGGAATCGTCTGGCCGGGGGCCGGCGAGTGGATCAGATCGCTGATCGAGTGGTCCTTCAGCGTCGAGACGATCGACCAGGCGACCATCGCGAAGAAGAGCGGCGTGACGATCTTGGCGAAGACGGCCATGTACTTGAAGCCGAAGATCACCAGCGCGGTGATGGCGATGCCCGCCAGTACGCACCACATCCAGGACGGGCCGCCGACCAGCGCCGAGACGCTGTTGCCGAAGATCGTGTTCTGGACGCCGAACCAGCCGACCAGACTGACCGCGATGACGAAGCTGACCAGCGCCGAGCCGTTGCGGCCGAAGCCGACCCAGCGGGTCAGCATCGGGGTCGCCAGTCCCTCGCGCATACCGGCCAGACCGATCGCGAAGATCACGATCTCCAGGATCACCGCGCCGAGCGTGAAGGCGAGGAAGGCGTTGCCGAAGGTCATGCCGACACCGATGGTGGCGCCGAGGGTGAACTGCGAGATCGAGCCGGACTGGGCCAGCCACTGGAGCAGCATGGACCAGAAGCCGAACCGCTTGTCGCGGGGGACGCGGGAGAGCGCGTAGTCGTCGCTGCCGATGGTCTTGGTCTCGTGGGCCACGGCCTCGGCCTGCGGGGCGGCTGCCATCAGGACTCCTGGGGTGTACGGCCGAGGGTCTGGAGGTGAGCCAGCGACCCGTAGCGGTTGACGAGGTTGTCGAACTCCACCGCGTCGTGGAAGTCCAGGTGGCCACTGCCGTAGGCCTTGGCGACCTCCACGGCGTAGCGGGCGGCGGACGCGATGTCCGTCTCGTGGCTCGCGCCCGTACCGCAGCCCGGTACCGCGGCGGCCGAGGTGATGGCCAGGCCGACGACCGGAGCGGCCGTCGCGGTGGCGGGCTGCAGGATCGAATTGATGTGGTGTGCCCCGTTACCGTACGGGGTGATGTCCTGCGTGGTCACGGGGTACGTGACCAACGGCTCACCGGTCACCACGGCGAGCAGCTCGCCGAGCTGCTCGCTGACCCGCAGCACCCAGCCCTCCTTGACGGTGGGCGACAGGGCGAGGCCCTTGTGGTTGATGATGCGGTTGCCCTTGGTGGTGTCGATGGAGAGCACGGCCTCCATCTCGCCGGTCACCTCGTGGCGGTTCATGGTGGCGATGTCCACGGGCGAGCCCATGAAGGGCACCGGGTCGTGCGGCTCGGTCGGCGCGTCCGGGCAGATGTGGGTGGCGACGATCACGTCGCCGGGCAGCACGTCGCCGCGGCGGCGCATGTCGAGCAGCTTGGCGGCGGTGGCGATCGCGGAGACCGCGCCGTCGGCGTCGGAGACCATGCCGGTCACCTCGGGCCGGGCGCCGATGCCGCCGAGCCGGCCCACCACGCCCAGCGTGCGGGCACTGCCCCCGGACGTACGCCCTTGGGTGCCGGGGATGCGGACCATCACGAAGTCCGTCGAGCCCCGCTCGCCGTTGACCGTGGTGACCTGGGCGGACGATCCCTCGGCCCCGCTCACGGAGTCGAGGTACTCGGCGACCGTCTTGCCATTGACCTGGGGATCGTCCAACAGCTCGACGATGTCCAGCACGTACTTCAACATGGAGGGCCTTTCTCACTCGGCCGGACACCCGGGGCGGCGCAGTCCGGGCACCCGGGCCGGCGCTCGACGGCGCGGGGCGGGGTGCTGAGGCAACATTCGGGATCGGATAGCGTTGAACGCAACTGTTTCCCGTTATTTGCAATTCAGGTCTGAATGGTGAGATGACGATGGCGGACTTCGATCTGGACCGGCGCACTCCCGCCGGGGCGCTGCAAACCGTCGACCGGGCGCTCCTGGTGCTGCTCGCCTTCGAACGGACGCGGCCCGACTGGGGCGTCACCGAGGTCGCCGAGGAGTTCGGCTGGGACACCTCGGTGGCCCAGCGGCTGCTCGCCACCCTCGCCGGGCGCGGCTTCCTGGTCTCCGACCCCGCCACCCGCCGCTACCGCATCGGCCCCGCCGTGCTGCGCCTGGGCAGGCTCTGGGAGCGTTCCGGCTCACTGGAACTGCTGGCCGGACCGGTCCTGGAGGAGCTGCGCCGGGTCACCGGCGACACCGTCCTGTTCTGTCTGCCGGACAGCTTCCACATGCGGTGCGTCGCCGCGGAGGAGGGCGAGGCCGGGCCGCTGCGCTACTACCCGCTGGTCGGCGAGCTCTACCCGGCGCACGCCGGGGCGACCAGCAAGTCGTACTACGCGTATCTGCCCGACGACCAGCGCCACCGGCTCTTCCGGGGCCGCCCGATGGCCCGCTTCACCGACCGGACGGTGACCGACCCGGACCGGCTGGAGGAGGAGTTCCTCAAGGTCCGCGCCCAGGGGTACGCCTGGACGGTCGGCGAGTACGACACCGGCATCGCGACCGTCGCCGTACCGGTGTTCCTCGGGCGCGAGCCGTACGGGAGCCTCAGCCTCGGCGGCGCCGAGGAGCTCTTCCGCGGGGCGCCCGAGGACCGGCTCGACGCCCTGCGCCACGCGGCCCAGCTGCTGGAACGGCGGCTGACCCAGCCCCCGCAGCGGCCGAAGCCCCGCGCCCGCCGCCCTCGTACCGACCGATGAACCAGAACAGAACCAAGAACCAAAACAGAACCAAGAACCAGAACAGAACCAAGAACCAGAACAGAACCAAGAGGAACCCTGTGAATCTGCTGCTGCTCTCCAACTCCACCCAGTACGGGCGTGGTTATCTGGAACACGCCCTCGACACCGTCACCGCGTTCCTGCCCTCCGGCGCCCGGCTGGCCTTCGTCCCCTACGCGCTCGCCGACTACACCGCGTACACCGCACGCGTCCACGACGCCCTCGCGCCGTCCGGCATCAGTGTCCGAGGGGTCCACGAGAACGCCGACCCGGTCGCCGAACTCGCCGCGTCCGACGCCGTGTTCATCGGCGGCGGCAACTCCTTCCGGCTGCTGAGCGCCCTGTACCGGACCGGTCTGCGGGACGCCGTGACCGAAGCGGTGCGCGGCGGGCTGCCGTACATGGGAGCCAGCGCGGGGACGAACATGGCGGCGCCCACCCTCCGCACGACCAACGACATGCCCATCGTGCAGCCGCCGTCCTTCGAGACCCTCGGCCTCGTCCCCTTCCAGATCAACCCGCACTACCTGGACCCGGACCCGGAGAGCACCCACAAGGGCGAGACCCGCGAGGAGCGGCTCACCGAGTTCCTGGAGGAGAACGACGTACCGGTGCTCGGCCTGCGGGAGGGGTCCTGGCTGCGGGTCAACGGGCGCCAGGCCCGGGTGCAGGGCGCCCACCCCGCCCGGCTGTTCACCCGCGGCGCGCGGCCGCAGGAGCTTCCGGCGGGGTCGGACGTCTCGCATCTGCTCACGACGACACCGCGGTTCGACGCCCCGGTGCGCTGAGGCCCTTCGTCCGGATCGGAGAGGATCGGGCCGGGTCAGGCCGCGGCAGGTCGGGTCAGGCCGGATCGGGGCGGGTCAGGGTGCGGCGCCGGGGCCCGCGAGCCCGGCATGATCCAGGCGAGAGGTCCCGGCCGTCAGCACCAGGTCGGCGTCGACCGGCAGCCCGTTGCCCGGGTAGACCGCCGGGCGGGCGCGCGGCGCGTACCCGGCGGCCGATCCGGCCAGCACGTAGCTGCCGCCGGACGGGGCGGCCAGCATGTAGTGGCCGTCCTCGTCCGCCACGGTGAGACCTGCCTGCCGGCCCCGGTGGTCGATCAGCGTGACATTGGCGCGGGCCACCGGCGCACCGTCCGCGTCCAGCACCCGGCCGCGGAAGCCGCCCGAGCCGGTGACGGGGCGGGAGACGGAGCGCGCGGTGACCGGCGCGTCGTCCTCGCTGCTCGCCAGCAGGGCCGGGCGCATCGCCTCGCGCCGCGACGGCAGGAACGAGGCCAGCACCAGTCCGACCACCACCGCGCCCGTCGCGATCAGGAACGAGATGCGGAACCCCTCCATCGAGGGCAGCGACACCCCGCCGGTCCGCACCGAGGTGTTGGCCAGCACCATGCCGATCACCGCGCTGGACACCGACGTGCCGATCGACCGCATCAAGGTGTTCAGACCGTTGGCCGCACCCGTCTCGGACGGATCCACGGCTCCGATGATCAGCGCGGGCAGCGAGGAGTACGCGAGTCCGATACCGGCGCCGAGCACCACCGCGATCACGACCGTCTGCCAGGCGGCGCTCATCAGCCCGAGCCCCGCCCCGTAACCGACCGCGATGATCAGCATGCCGAGCATCAGCGAGACCTTGGGGCCCCGACGGGCGGACAGCCGGGCGTACAGCGGGGCGACGAACATCATCGTCAGGCCCAGCGGCGCCACGCACAGCCCCGCGACCACCATCGACCGGCCGAGCCCGTACCCCGTCGACTCCGGCAGCTGGAGCAGCTGCGGCAGGACGAGCGAGACGGCGTAGAACGCGACCCCGACCATGATCGAGGCGAGGTTGGTGAGCAGCACCTCGCGCCGGGCCGTGGTCCGCAGATCGACCAGCGGGGCCGGGCTGCGCAGCTCGAAGAGGCCCCACAGGACGAGGATCACCACGGCGGCGGCGATCAGTCCGAGCGTGCTGCCCGACGTCCAGCCCCAGTCACTGCCCTTGGTGACGGGCAACAGCAGACAGACCAGGCCGAGCGAGAGCCCGAGCGCGCCGATCAGGTCGAACCGGCCGGGGGCGCGCAGCGTGGTCTCCGGCACGACGAGGACGGTGAGCGCCATCGAGAGCACGCCGAGACCGGCCGCGCCGAAGAACAGGGTGTGCCAGTCGGCGTGCTGGGCCACCAGCGCGGCGGCGGGCAGCGCGAGTCCACCGCCCACCCCGATCGAGGAGCTCATCAGCGCCATCGCCGAGCCGAGCTTCTCGCGCGGCAGCTCGTCACGCATGATGCCGATGCCCAGCGGAATGGCACCCATGGCGAAGCCCTGGAGCGCGCGCCCCACGATCATGATCACGAGATCGTCGGTGAAGGCGCATATCAGTGAACCGATCACCATCACGGCGAGACTGGCGAGCAGCATCTTCCGCTTGCCGTAGAGGTCGCCGAGCCGCCCCATGATCGGGGTCGCGACGGCGCCCGCGAGCAGGGTCGCGGTCATCACCCAGGTGGCGTTGGACGGATCGGTGTGCAGAAGGGCGGGCAGATCCTTGATGACGGGGACGAGCAGGGTCTGCATCACCGCGACGGTGATACCCGCGAAGGCGAGTACGGGGACGACCCCGCCGCCCGCCCTGCGCGGCTGCGGGTCGGGGAGTTCCCCGCTGTGCTGTTCGTTCGTCGGCTGTGGCATCCGTGCGGCCTCCGGGCAGCGTGATCGAGGGTGTGGAGCAAGGTGCGGATCCGGCGCGGGCAGCGCCGACCGCCAAGTATGTGCAGGGTGAAACCTTCCTTGTCGCCGGGGTATTCCGGTGAACGAGGAGCGAACGGGGCGCGACGGCGCGAACGAGGCGCAGCCGCGCACTCGGCCCGGAGCGTGCGCCGATCCGGGCGCCCCGAACCGCTCCATTGCTCGTTCCCCGACCATTCCCCGGCCGTTCCCCGGCTGTTCCCCGGCCCTCCCTGAGGCCGTCCCGCCGACCGTCATCCGGCGCTGCGCCGACCTTCCGTCAGAATGAAACGTGTTCTACTCTTGCGCCGTTCCAGTGGCTGCGACCGGCGAGGATCCGCATGGGCATCGGAATCACCGAAGAACAGAAGGAGTTGGCGCAGGCCGTACGGGGGTGGCTGGCACGCGCCGTACCGCCGGAGGAGATCCGCAAGCTCCTCGACGCCGACGCCCCCGCCACCCCCGGCGTGCGCCCCGGATACTGGGACGGGCTCGCCGAACAGGGCCTCCTCTCCATCCATCTGCCCGAGGCGTGCGGCGGCGGAGGCGGCCAACTCCTCGATCTGGCCGTGGTCCTGGAGGAGGCGGGCCGGGCCGCGCTTCCCGGTCCGTACCTCGCGAGCGCCCTCGCCTCCGCCGTGCTGCACGCGGCGGGCGCGGACGAGCAGGTGCGCGACCTCGCGGCCGGTACGCGCATCGGCGCCGTCGCGCTCGGCCCCGGCACCCTCACCGCCGTGGAGCACGGGGACGGCCATCTCCTCGACGGCACGGCCCCGCCGGTCCTCTCCGGCGCCGACGCCGACCTCCTCCTGCTCTCCGCCGAATCGGCCACCGGCACCCTGTGGTTCGCCGTCGACGCCGCCACCCGAGGGCTCACCGCCCGCCCGCACCGAAGCGCCGACCCGACCCGCCCCACGGCCGAGATCCGCGCCGAGGGCGTCCTCGTCCCCGCGCAACGTGTCGTACGGACCGACACCGCGCACGTCCGTGACCTCGCCGCCGTCCTCTTCTCCGCCGAAGCGTGCGGAACCGCGGCCAGGGCGCTGCACACCGCGGCCGAGTACGCCAAGGTCCGCGAACAGTTCGGCCGCCCCATCGGGCGGTTCCAGGGCATCAAGCACCTCTGCGCCGACATGCTCGTACGGGTCGAGCGGGCCCGCGCGCTGGTGTGGGACGCGGCCCGCGCCGCCGACGAGGAGGACCCGGACGTACGGTCCATGGTCGCCGCCCTCGCCGCGTCGGACGCCCTCGACGCCGCATACGGCTGCGCCAAGGACTGCGTCCAGATCCTCGGCGGCATCGGCTTCACCTGGGAACACGACGCCCATCTGTATCTGCGTCGGGCTCTGGTGGCCCGGCAGCTGCTGGGGGCCGGCGACGCCCACCGGCTGCGGGCCGCCCGGCTGGCCGAGGGCGGGGCGCGCCGCGAGCTCGTCCTGGAACTCCCCGCCGAGGCCGCCGCCCACCGCGCCGAGGCGCGCGAGGCCGTAGCCACCGCCCGGGGCCTCGACCCGAAGGCCGCCCGCCGCGCCCTCGCGCCCACCGGCCACGCCGCCCCGTACCTCCCCGCCCCCTACGGTCTGGGTGCCGGGCCGGTCCAGCAGCTCGCCGTGCAACAGGAGTTGAGGGCGCAAGGGGTGAAGCTGAGCGATCTCGGGATCGCCACCTGGGTGGTGCCCTCGCTCCTCGCCCACGGGACACCGCAGCAGCAGGAGCGCTATGTGCTGCCCACCCTGCGCGGCGAACTCCTCTGGTGCCAGCTGTTCTCCGAACCCGGCGCGGGCTCCGATCTCGCCTCGCTCCGCACGAGGGCGGAACGCACCGAGGAGGGCTGGCGGGTCAACGGACAGAAGGTGTGGACGAGCGCCGCCCGGTCGGCCGACCACGGAATCCTGCTGGCCAGGACCGACCCGGACGCCCCCAAGCACCGGGGGCTCAGCTACTTCCTCGTCGACATGAAGAACACCGAGGGCATCGACATCCGCCCGCTGAAGGAGATCACCGGCGACTGTCTCTTCAACGAGGTGTACTTCGACGACGTCCTGCTGCCCGCCGACGCCGTCGTCGGCGAGATCGACGACGGCTGGCGGGTCGCCCGCAACACCCTCGGCAACGAACGCGTCCACATGGCCGACCAGATGGCCTTCGACACTGGCCTGGAGGCGTTGATCGCCCGCTCCGGCGAACTCGACGGCACGTACCGGGCCCGTATCGGAGCACTCGCGGCCGAGGCCCACGCACTCGCCTGCATCGGACTGCGGACCACCCTGCGGCAGGTGTCCGGCCTGGAACCGGGCGCGGGGGCCTCCGTCCGCAAACTCGTCCAGACCACCCATCAGCAGAAGGTCGCCGAACTGGCCCTCGAACTCCTCGGCCCGGCCGGCGCGGTCGCCGAAGGCGCGGGGGAGCGGGCCGTGCACGGCTTCCTGATGTCCCGCTGTCTGACCATCGCGGGCGGCACCACCCAGGTTCAGCTCAATGTCGTCGCCGAGCGCATCCTCGGCCTCCCGCGCGATTGAAGGGACTTGCCCATGCAGCCCATGCAGTCCATGCCGATGAAGCCGATGAAGCTCATGAAGGCGTACATCGTCGGTGTCGGCATGACGAAGTTCGAGAAGCCCGAGACCCGCGACTGGCAGTACTGGGACATGGCGAAGGAGGCCGGGACGGCGGCCCTCGCCGATGCCTCGCTCCCCTACGACCAGATCCAGCAGGCCGTAGTCGGCTACTGCTTCCAGGCCTCCACCGCCGGTCAGCGCGCGGTGTATGGACTCGGGCTGACCGGCGTGCCCGTCTACAACATCAACAACAACTGCGCCACCGGCTCCACCGCGCTGATGACGGCCCGGCAGTTCGTCGAGGGCGGCGGCAGCGACTGCGTCCTCGCGCTCGGCTTCGAGAAGATGGCGCGCGGTGCGCTCGGTGGCGGCGGCGCCGACGGCGGCGCCTCGGACTTCAGGACATCACCCGTGGCCCGGCACTACGGGATCATGGCCGCCGCCCACGGCTTCGAGATGAGCCCGCCCACCGCCCAGATATTCGGCAACGCGGCCCGTGAGCACATGGAACGGTACGGGACGACCGAGGCCCAGCTCGCCGCGGTCGGCGCGAAGAACCACCGCCACTCGGTGAACAACCCGTACGCCCAGTTCCAGGACCCGTACACGGTCGAGGAGGTCCTCACCGCGAAGACCATCCACCGGCCGCTGACCAAGCTCCAGTGCTCACCCACCTCCGACGGTGCGGCCGCCGCGGTCGTCGTGTCGGAACGGTTCGTCGAGAGCCACGGCCTGGGCGACCGGGCGGTCGAGATCGTCGCCCAGGCCATGACCACCGATACCGACGACTCCTTCGCCTCCGGCACCTGCATCGACGCCGTGGGACAGCCGATGTCGCGCGCCGCCGCCCGACAGGTGTACGAGGCCTCGGGGCTCTCGGCCACCGACCTCGACGTCATCGAGCTGCACGACTGCTTCTCCATCAACGAACTCCTCACGTACGAGGCGCTCGGCCTGTGCGGCGAGGGCGAGTCCGGGAAGCTCGTCGAGTCCGGAGCCACCACGTACGGCGGCCGGTGGGTGGTCAACCCGTCCGGCGGGCTGATCTCCAAGGGGCACCCGCTCGGCGCCACCGGAATCGCCCAGGCCGCCGAACTCACCTGGCAGCTCAGGGGGGAGGCGCAGGGCAGGCAGGTGAAGGACGCGCGGGTCGGCCTGGCGCACAACATCGGGCTCGGCGGGGCGGCGGTGGTGACGCTGCTGCGGCGCTGACGACCGGCGCGCGTCCCGCTACGTCGCAGGACCGGGCCGGGGTCGGTCCGAATACCGATGTACGGGCCCCCGAACGGCTGCGAGGATGACCGTCATGATTGACGTCACGACGCCCGCACCCCGGCTGCACCGGCCCAGGACCCGCACCTGGGCGGCGGTGCTCGCCGCCTGTACCGGCCAGTTCCTCGTCGTGCTCGACGTGTCCGTCGTCAACGTTGCCCTGCCGTCCATGCGCTCCGACCTCGGGATGAGCGCGGCGGGACTGCAGTGGGTGCTCAACGCCTACTCGATCGCGTTCGCCGGATTCATGCTGCTCGGCGGACGGGCCGCCGACATATACGGGCGCAAGCGGATGTTCCTCATAGGCCTCGGGCTGTTCACCGCGGCCTCCCTGGGCGGCGGACTCGCCCAGGAGGGCTGGCAGTTGCTGGCCGCCCGTGCCGCGCAGGGGCTCGGTGCCGCCGTGCTCGCCCCCGCCACCCTCACCCTGCTCACCGCCGCCGTCCCCGAGGGCCCGGCCCGGACGAAGGCGATCGGCACCTGGATGGCCGTCGGCGCGGGCGGCGGCGCGGCGGGCGGGCTGATCGGCGGAGCGCTCACCGATCTGCTCTCCTGGCGGTGGGTGCTGCTGATCAACGTGCCGGTCGGTGTGCTCGTCCTGGCCGGTGCCGCCCTCTGGCTCGCCGAGGGCCGGGCGGGCGAGCGGCGACGGGTCGATCTCCTGGGCGCGGTCCTCGTCACGGCGGGCCTCGCCTCCGTCGCGTACGGCATCGTGCAGACCGAGGAGTCGGGCTGGACCGCCGCCGCGACCCTGGTGCCGCTGCTCGGCGGGGTGGCCGTGCTCATCGCCTTCGTGGCGGTGGAGGCCCGGACCGCGGAGCCGCTGATGCCGCTCAGGGTGCTCGGTGCGCGGGCGGTGACCTCGGCGAACGCGGCGATGTTCGTGATCGGTTCCGCGACGTTCTCCATGTGGTACTTCATGACGGTGTACGCCCAGACCGTGCTGGGCTACACCCCGCTGGAGGCCGGACTCGCCCTGATGCCCACGTCGTTGGCCATCGTGCTCGGCTCGAAGTGCGCGCCCCGCGTCATGGCCCGGGTCGGTGCGAAGAACCTGGCGCTCATCGGTACGACCGTCGCCGCCGCGGGCTTCGGCTGGCAGTCCACGATGGGGACCGACGGCTCCTACCTCACCTCGGTCTGTCTGCCCGGCGTCCTGATGATGACCGGTGCCGGCCTGGCGTCCACCCCGCTCGCCTCGCTGGCCATCACGGGCGCGGCCCCCGGTGAATCCGGTCTGGTCTCCGGCCTCGTCAACACCTCCCGCACGATGGGCGGCGCGCTCGGTCTCGCCGCGCTCTCCACCGTCGCCGCGGCACGCACCGCGGGTGGCACCGGGGCGGCCGAACTCACTGCCGGGTACGCACTGGCGTTCCGCACGGCCGGCACGGTCCTGCTGGGCGGACTGCTGCTGATGGCGCTCTGGCTGCCGCGCCACCGGTCCGCTCCGCACTGACCCGGACGGAGCCGTCCCGCCCGCCTACAGCCACCCCTGCCGCCGTGCCGCGCGCACCGCCTCCATCCGGTTGCGCGTACCCGTCTTGCCGATCGCCGACGACAGATAGTTCCGCACCGTCGACTCGGACAGATGCAGCTTCGCCGCGATGTCGGCGACCGTCGCCCCGTCCACCGAGGCGTTCAGCGCGTCCCGTTCCCGCGCGGTCAGCGGGCTGGGACCGGCGCTGAGCGCGGCGGCGGCCAGCGCCGGGTCGATGACCGTCTCGCCCCTCAGCACCCGGCGGATCGCGTCGGCGAGCTCCTCGACCGGTCCGTCCTTGACCAGGAACCCCGCCGCCCCGGCCTCCATCGCGCGGCGCAGATAGCCGGGGCGGCCGAACGTGGTGAGGATCAGCACCCGGCAGCCCGGCACCTCCTCGCGCAGATCGGCGGCGGCGTCCAGGCCGCTGCGGCCCGGGAGTTCGATGTCCAGGAGCGCCACATCGGGGCGGGACAACAGGGCGGCGCCCACGATCTCGTCCCCCGCGGCCACCTGGGCCACCACCTCGATGTCCGGTTCCAGTCCGAGCAGCAGCGCGAGCGCGCCGCGCATCATCCCCTGGTCCTCGGCGAGGAGGACGCGTACGGACGTGGTCGGACGGTGATCCTGCGGCATCTCGTTCACCGGCCCAGCGTATGGCTCGGGGCGTGCCCGGCGGCCGGTTTCCCGTCCGTCGGGTGCGGCCCGTCCACCGGCAGTTCGGCGGTGAGCACGAAGCCGCGCTCCGGCCCCGGGCCCGCCTTCAGGAAGCCGCCCGCCGCGGCGAGGCGCTCGGTCAGGCCGGTCAGCCCGGTGCCGCCGATGCCGGGTGTGGCCGGTGCGTCGGGGTCCGGTCCGTAGCCGTCGTCCGTGACCGTCAGCCGGACCCGTTCGGGCATGCCGTCGACCACGAACGTGCAGGTGGTGGCGCGGGAGTGGCGCACGACATTGGTGACGGCCTCTCGCACCGCCCAGCCCAGCAGCGCCTCCGCCTGCGGGGCGAGCGGTGGTCCGGAGCGGCGGAGCACCGGTTCGATCCCGGCGGCGGTCAGCGCGGAGCGGGCCCGGTCCAGTTCGGTGGCGAGGCTCCCCTCGCGGTAGCCGGTGACGGCCTCACGGATCTCGGTGAGGGCCTGGCGGCCGACGGACTCGATGTCCGCGACCTGGAGGAGTGCCGCATCCATGTCGCGCGGTGCCAGTCGGCGCGCGGCCTCCGACTTGACCACGATCACGGAGAGCGTGTGGCCCAGCAGATCGTGCAGATCGCGGGAGAACCGCAGCCGCTCCTTCTCGACGGCGGTGCGGGCCAGTTCCTGCCGGGTCGCGCGCAGTTCCATCACGGTCTCCGCGAGGGTGAGGATCGCGGCGGTCACGGCGCCGGAGATGAAGGTGCCGTACCCGATGGTCCACGGGGCGGAGCCGCCGTCCCCGCGCCACACGGCGATGACCGTGGCCACCACGGAGAGCGAGAGCAGACCGACGGCCAGCCGCCGGTCGCGCAGTATGGTGCCGCAGGCCAGCGAGAGCAGCGGGAAGAACAGCAGCCAACTTCCGCCGTAGCCGATCGCGAGCCCGAACGTGACGACGGCCATCGCCGCGAGCAGCCAGTACGACACCGGGCTCTCGCGCTTCTTCTTGTCGAAGCCGCGGAACGCCACCGAGATGTAGAGCGAGTTGAAGACGAACAGCCCGACACCGCCGAGCCAGGGGTTGGGCGCCTCGCCCTGGAAGAGGTTGGAGAAGGCGCCCATGCCCATCAGCAGCCAGGGCAGCAGGGTGTACGGTCCGGGCGGGCCCGGGCGCTGGTTCTCACACCGCTGTGCGCGCCGTGCCCGACGCGCACCCGTCCACCGATCCGTCCGGTTCCTGGCCATGTCCACTCCTGTCACACGGTCCTCGCGGACCGACGGTACGAGATCACGGCGTACGTACCGAACAGCAGGAGCCACGCGCAGAGCACGGCGATCGTGCCGCTGCCGGGCGCGTGTCCGTCGGTGGTCGCCCAGCCCAGGTCGGCGAACCGGTTGGCGGGGGTGAACCGGCCGATCGAACGGAGCCACCCGGGAAGCAGTTCCAGCGGGAACCACAGCCCGCCGGCGATCGCGAAGCCCATCAGACAGGCCATGTTGACGACCCCGGTGCCCTGCGGAGTGAGCCGGTAGCCGTTGCCGAGACCGAGCAGGGTGAACGGGAGCGCCCCGATCCACAGCAGCAGCGTCAGGGCGGTCCACTGCCAGGCGGACAGCCGTACCCCGTCGACCAGTCCGCCGGCCAGCAGCACCGTCAGGATCGTCGGCAGTACGGTCACCGAACCGCTGATCGCCCGGCCCACGACCGCGTGCGAAGGGGCGAGCGGGGTGACCCGCATCTGCTGCAGCCAGCCGAGGGTTCTGTCGGAGGCGACCCCGGTACCGATCGACATGGCGGAACCCAGTGCTCCGTACGCGGCCATGCCGACCATCGAGGCCGTCTTCCACTCATCGGCAGCGCCACCGCCGATGTTGGTGAAGAGCAGGTACATCATCACCGGCATCCCGGTCCCGAAGATCAGGAAGAAGCCGTCACGCAGGGTCCGGCGTACCTCCAGCACGATGTAGCGGAACATCACGCGATCTCCTTCTCGGTATCGGTCGGGGCTGCCCCGGCGGCCGGTGCGGTGAGGGCGAGGAAGGCGTCCTCCAGCGTGGCCCGGGAGACCTGGAGGCCATGGATCAGGCCGAGGCGGGCCAGCTCCACGACGGTGGCGTCCGAGTCGTCCGTGTGCAGCAGCACGCGGTCCCCGGTCACCTCCACGGTGACGATGCCGGGCAGCAGTTCCAGGCCCTCGGTCGGCCGGCCCGCCAGGTCGAAGGAGACGAGGCTGCCGCCGGCCGAGCCCCTGATCGTGTCGCCGTTCCCGTCCGCGACGATCCGGCCCCGGTCGATGACGACGATCCGGTCGGCGTTCTCGTCGGCCTCCTCCAGATAGTGGGTGGAGAACAGGACGGTGTTGCCGCGCCGGGCGTAGGCCCGCATCGACTCCCAGAACGTCCGGCGCGCCTCCACGTCCAGGGCGGCGGTCGGCTCGTCCAGGACGATCAGTTCCGGGTTGCCGGCCAGCGCGACGGCGAAACGGACGCGCTGGGTCTGGCCACCGGAGAGCTTGTCGACGCGCCGGTCCGCGTACCCGGTGACGCCCGCCAGGGCGAGCGCCTCGGCCACCGGCATCGGCCGCGGGTAGGTCGAGGCGACGAAGGTGATCAGCTCGCGGACGGTGACCCGCTGGATGGGCCGCCCGTCCTGGAGCATCGCGCCGACCAGACCGGCCCGGACCGCCTGCTCGGCGGTTCGGCCCAGCACCCGCACACTGCCGGACTCCGGCTCGTCCAGCCCCAGCAGGAGGGAGATGGTGGTGGACTTGCCCGCGCCGTTGCGGCCGAGCAGGGCGACGGTCTCGCCGCGGCCGATGGACAGGTCGATACCGTCCACGGCCCGTACGGTCCGGCCCGCCCGGCCGAAGGTCTTGACCGCCCCGGTGAGGTCCACCGCGGCCGGATTCCCCGTTGTCTGCTTCATGGCCACGACGCTACGGAAACGGGCCCGAGGCCCGGCAGGGGTGTGCGTACGGACTTCGCGATGACATTTGTCATGGGTGAGCGACGCGTCCGAGAACAGACCTGACGAGGCGTCAGCAGCGCTCTTCACAACTGCTGGGCGCTGCGTTATACATGGGGGCATCGGCTAGAACGCGTTCTAGAACGGGGCGTGGCGGCCGGTCCCGCACGACCTCGGTGCGGCCGATGGTGCGGACGGCCGCGCCGAGGTCTTCCCACCATCAAGGAGCAGCTTCGCCATGCCCATTGATGCCGAAAAGGCTGTCGCCGCCGAACCGCGGTCCACCCGGATCAGCTGGGACCACAAGGACGTGCAGCTCTACCACCTGGGGATCGGCGCCGGAGCCGACCCCGACCGGGCCGACCCGGCCACCGACCCCGGCGAACTGCGCTACACCCTGGAGTCACGGCTCCGGGTGCTGCCCTCCTTCGCCACCGTCGCGGGGGCGGGCGCGGGCGTCGTCGGCGGGCTCTCCTCGCCCGGTGTCGACATCGACCTGGCCGCCGTCCTGCACGGCGGGCAGTCCGTACGCGTGCACCGGCCCATCCCCGTGAAGGGCACCGCCGTACAGACCTCGAAGGTCGCCGCGGTGTACGACAAGGGCAAGGCGGCCGTACTGGTGCTGCGTACCGAAGCCGCCGACGACGAGGGCCCGTTGTGGACGAACGACGCCCAGATCTTCGTCCGCGGCGAGGGCGGCTTCGGCGGTGATCGCGGACCGTCCGAACGGGTCGCCCGTCCCGAGGCCGCGCCCGACCATGTGGTGGAGCGGCCGATCCGGCCCGACCAGGCGCTGCTGTACCGGCTCTCCGGGGACTGGAACCCGCTGCACGCCGACCCCGAGTTCGCCCGGTTGGCGGGCTTCGACCGGCCGATCCTGCACGGGCTGTGCACCTACGGAATGACACTGAAGGCCGTCACCGACACGGTGCTCGGCGGTGACGTGACCCGTATCCGCTCCTACCGCACCCGTTTCGTCGGGGTCGTCTTCCCCGGCGAGACCCTCCGCATCCGGATGTGGACCGGCGAGGACCGCGTCCGGGTCGAGGTGGGGGCCGTCGAGCGGGACGACGCCCCGGTCCTCGGCGACACCTTCGTCGAACACTCCTGAACCAACTCCGAGAGGTCCACGGACCCATGAGGGGAGCCGCACGATGCGCGCAGCCGTACTGCACGAGATCGGTCAGGACAAACTGGAGGTCCTCGACGACGTCGAGGCGGTGGGCTTCGGCCCCGGCAAGGTGAGGCTCCGCATCCGGGCCACCGGACTGTGCCACTCCGACGTCTCCGCGATGAACGGGGTGCTGCCGCAGCCCGCCCCCTTCATCCCCGGCCACGAGGGCGCGGGCGAGGTCGTCGACGTCGGCGACGGCGTCACCGGGCTGAGCGCGGGGGACCGGGTGCTGGTCTGCTGGCTGCCCGCCTGCGGGGCGTGTCCGTCCTGCAGACGCGGCCAGACCCATCTCTGCCTGGCCGGCTTCATGAACGCCGGCACCCCCAACTTCAAGCGCCCCGGGGGAGACGTCTTCGGCTTCGCGGGCACCGGCACCTTCACCGAGGAGGTCGTCGTCGGCGCGGGCTGCGCGGTGCCGATCCCCGACGACGTGCCGTTCGAGATCGCCGCACTGATCGGCTGCGGGGTGACCACGGGGCTGGGAGCGGCCATCAACACCGCACAGGTGGAGACGGGTTCGTCGGTCGCCGTCATCGGCTGCGGAGGAGTGGGCATCTCCACGATCCAGGGCGCCAGGGTGCGGGGCGCCGCCCAGATCGTGGCCGTGGACCCGGTGGCCTCCCGGCGCGAGGCGGCGTTGCGGTTCGGCGCGACCGAGGCCGTGTCCCCGGACGAACTCACCGACGCCAAGCAGCGGATCACCGCGGGCGAGGGCTTCGACTACGTCTTCGAGGTCGTCGGCAAGTCCGCCACGGCTCGCACGGCGTACGAGAACACCCGGCGCGGCGGCACCCTCTGCATCGTCGGCGCGGGCGCGATGGACGACAACTTCCAGGCCAACATGTTCGAGCTGTTCTTCGACGAGAAGCGGATCCTGCCCTCCATGTACGGGGGAGGGGACGTGCTCCGGTCGTACGAACGGGCCATCGCGCTCTGGCGGGCCGGCCGGATCGACCTGGAATCGATGATCACCCACCGGGTGCGGCTCGACGGCATCAACGACGCCCTCGACCAGATGAGGACCGGCGAGTCGCTGCGTACCTGCGTCGAACTCTGATCCCGGCTCTGCTCCCGTCCTGCTCCCTCCTTGTTCCCACCTGAGAGGACTCCGAGATTCCGATGTCACTTCCCCTGGACGGCATGTCCGCGATCGTCACGGGCGCGGGCCGCGGCCTCGGACGCGCCGAGGCACTGGAACTGGCGGGGCTCGGCGCGTCCGTCGTCGTCAACGACTACGGACAGCCGGGCCGCGACGGCTCGGGCGAGGCGTCCGCGACCCCGGCCGAGGAGGTCGCCGAGGAGATCCGGGCGGCGGGCGGCCGGGCGGTCGCGCACCTCGGCGACGTCTCCGACCACGACCAGGCCCGCGCCCTGGTGGAACTGGCCGTCGACACGTACGGAAAGCTCGACATCCTGGTCAACAACGCCGGGATCCTGCGCGACCGGATGATCTTCTCCATGACCGAGGACGAATGGGACTCCGTCGTCCGGGTCCACCTCAAGGGCCACTTCAACACCACGCACTTCGCCGCGTCCCACTGGCGTGCCCGCTCCAAGGAGTCCGGCGGTCCGGTCCACGGCCGGATCGTCAACACCTCCTCGGAGGCGTTCCTGGCCGGATCGGCGGGGCAGCCGAACTACGCGGCGGCCAAGGGCGGCATCGTCGGCCTCACCACCTCCACGGCCCTGGCCCTGGCCAAGTACGGCGTCACCGCCAACGTCATCTGCCCGCGGGCCCGTACCCGGATGACCGAGGACGTCTTCGCGGGCTTCCAGGAACCGGCGGACGGCCGGCTCGACGCACTCGCCCCCGAGCACGTCTCACCGCTGGTCGGCTATCTGGCCTCCCCGGCGGCCGCCAAGGTCAACGGGCAACTGCTCGTCGTGCACGGCGGGATGGTCGCGATCGTCGAACGCCCCAGGGTGGCGGCCAAGTTCGACTCGTCGAAGGAGACGTTCTCCTTCGACGAGCTGGACGAGCTGATCTCCCCGTACTACGAGGACCGACCGCCGAACGAGACCTTCGCCGCTGCGGAGGTGCTCGGTCTGAAGCGGGGCTGACCGGCACGGACACGGGTGGGCCCCGGCAGCCGTCCGGCTGCCGGGGCCCACCCGTCCCTCGTTGATGTTCCGCGCGGTCAGGCCGCCCGGCCGTCCCCCTCGGAGGGGCGCCGGTGGCGGCCGTGCGGCTGTGCCGACGTGTCCTCCGTCGACACACCCCCTCGGTGCTTTCCGGAGCCGCCGGCTTCGGCCCGTTTCGCGTCCGCCACCGGCGGACGCGTCTGGGTCGTGTCGGTTCGGGCTTCAGACATGTGGGAAGTCACCCCGTTGTGATCGCTTACGTGTGTGTCACCAGGGCCGATCACGCCACCGCGACACGGCGCGGTCGCCATCGGCGACCGTCGACGACGGCTGCGTGGCCCAGGCCCAGGATTTTAACCAGGCGCCGTGCGTCCCGTGAGAGGCGCCTGCGCAAGTGGAACCGGCCTGCACACGGGAAGAGTCGCAGCGGCGGCGGACGGTTGCATACCGCTTTCCGCGCCCGCCTCCTTCGCCGGTTCCGCGCCGTGTTCCCCTTCCTCCGGCGCCTCCAGCAGCGCCACCCCGCACGCCACGTTCTCGTTGGCGTACGGAAGTCTGAGCACGCCGTCCCGGGTCCACACCCCGCGACCGGCCTGCCACCCCTCGGGGGCGGCGAGTTGATGCAGCCGACGCCCCGTGGGACGCCACACCCCGACCCAGCTGCCCGCCGCCCCGTCGATCCGCAGGGCCACCGCGCAGCTCTCCGGCATCAGGGTCTGCCCGGGCTGGACGGCGAACGGTGTCACCGTGACATCCGCCGGGCTCAGACACTCCGGGAAACGCACCGGCAGACAGCTGCCCAGCACCCCCCACCCGAGCCGGTCGTGCCCCGGCGCGTCCGAGCGGATCAGCAGCAGCCCGCTGTCCGCGTCGGCCAGCAGCAGCCGGTCGTCGCTGTCCGGTGCGATCTGCAGCAGAGGTGTCGTCTCGCCGCCCCGCTCCAGGTCCACGGCGACCGCCTTGACCGGACCGCCGCCCGGCATCTCCCGGTCCAGGGCCAGCATCCGTCCCGCCCGGTCCAGCCAGATCCCGCCGGAGCAGAGCCCCGGCACCTCCGCGACCCGCTCGGGGCCGAAGGCGCCGCCCGCCACCAGCCAGACGGTGGTGGAGTGCGCGCCGACCGACAGGGCGTAGGCGCTCGCGCCGTCCGGTGACGGCGGCAACAGGGTCAGACGCGCGCATCCGACGGCACCGAGGGGCAGTTCACCGGTACCGGGGCCGGTCGGATAGAGCAGCGAGAAGGCATGCCGGTCCGCGACCCGACGCCGGATCAGCACCCGTCCGTCGGTCAGCGGCAGTACCTCGGAGTCCGGCTCCTCCGGCTGGTCCAGGGGAAGCGGCACGGCGTACGGCTCGTGCCCGTCGAGGGTCCAGCGCTCCACGAACCACGCCCGGACGGCCTCGTCGGACGGCTCCGCGGCGACATCGCGCAGGGCGAGCCGGGCCGCGTAGGAACCGTCGGCGGCGATCGTGAACGAGGCCGGGGCGAGGCCTGCCCCGCAGGGCGTGGCGGATCCGCCCCATGCACCGGGTGCGGCGGCCTGCTCGGGCGATATCTCCGTCCCACCGGTCGCGACCGGCTCGTCGTCCGCCGGGGCCGTGTCTCCGGCAGCCCCGGCCGGCCCCTCGGCCCCGTTCTCGATGGCACAGGCAGTCATGGACTGGTCACCTCCGGCACCCGAAGCTAGTTTTCGCACTTCCTGCCGAACAACGCGAGACCTGTCTCTTCACACATAAGGGTGGTGATGGCCGGGTTCGCCTGAGAGGGAGGGGGTGCCTGTGCTCGCCGCGAAGCAGGTGACTAAGGTTAGGCATCCCTAAGCAAGAGTTGCGTGATCCTCGACTGGAGCAAGTGATGTCCCTTCGTCGCCGCGGTACTGCCGCAGTCGGCCTGGCGGTGGCCGCCGCCCTTTCCCTCTCGGCCTGCGGGAGCGACGACGGGGGCTCGGCCGGCTCGGCCGAGTCCGAGGGCGGCGGTGACAAGAAGGCGGCCGTCGCGACGGGCGGCAAGGACTTCGCCGACGCCGCGAAGAAGACGGCGGAGTACGGGACGGACGCCAAGGCGGGCCAGTTCCCCCGGACCCTCACCCATGCCATGGGCAGGACCGAGATCAAGTCCGCCCCCAAGCGCGTCGTCGTGCTGGACGTCGGCGAGTTCGACAACGTGGTCTCGCTGGGCGTCAAGCCGGTCGGCTACGCCCCCTCCGAGGGGGACGCGGCCATTCCCTCGTACCTGAAGAAGGACGCGGGCAACCCCAAGAACGTCGGCACGATCAACAACCTCAACCTGGAGGCGATCGCCGGCCTGAAGCCCGACCTGATCCTCGGCAGCCAGCTGCGCGCCGCCGACAAGTACGACGCCCTCTCCAAGATCGCGCCGACCGTGTTCTCCATCCGTCCGGGCTTCACCTGGAAGGAGAACTACCTCCTCAACGCGGCGGCACTGGACAAGACCGCCAAGGCGAAGAGCGAGCTCGCCGACTACGAGGCGAAGGCCGAGAAGCTCGGCGAGGACATCGGCCCGGACAAGCCGACCATCTCCATGGTCCGCTACCTGCCGGACCGGATCCGGCTCTACGCCAAGGCGTCCTTCATCGGCACGATCCTTGAGGACGTCGGTCTGCCGCGGCCCAAGAACCAGCAGATCGACGACCTCGCCGCGGAGATCAGCCCGGAGAAGATCGACGAGGCCGACGCCGACTGGATCTTCACCGGCGTCTACGGGGACGTGAAGGCCACCAAGCGCGACACCACCCAGTCCAACCCGCTGTGGAAGAACCTCAAGGCGGTCAAGGACGGTCGGGCCAAGGACGTCTCCGACGAGACCTGGTACCTCGGACTCGGTGTCACGGCGGCGAATCTCGTCCTCGACGACCTCCGCGCCGACCTCGTGAAGTAACGATTTCCCCGTTTCTGTCGTCGGGCCGCCGGCCGGCCGCACGCCCCCGGGGCACGCGCGATCGCGGCCCCCGGCGCCCCGCTCGCGGCGCCGGGGGCCGCGCGGCCGTCCTCCGGGTCACCGCGGCCTGCCGACGACCGGGTCCGGCAGCGCTTAGGTCCGTTCGCACGGGTCGCCGAGGCCATGGGCGACGGGGCACCGGGGGCAGGTAGCCTTTTCCTTGTGCCCCGTCTGTCTGAAGTCCTCGCCGAGCTCGACGCTCTCTGGCCGCCCGAGCGGGCCGAAGGATGGGACGCGGTCGGCACCGTCTGCGGGGACCCCGGTTCCGGGGTCGACCGTGTGCTCTTCGCCGTCGACCCCGTCCAGGAGATCGTCGACGAGGCGCTCAGGCTCGGCGCCCAGCTGATCGTCACCCACCACCCGCTCTATCTGCGGGGTACGACGACGGTCGCGGCCGACACCTTCAAGGGCCGGGTCGTGCACACCCTCATCAAGCACGACGTCGCGCTGCACGTCGCCCACACCAACGCCGACACCGCCGATCCGGGTGTCTCCGACGCCCTCGCCGGCGCGCTCGACCTGCGCGTGGAGGGGCCCCTCGTACCGGACCCGGCCGACCCCAAGGGCCGTCGCGGCCTCGGCCGGATCTGTGTGCTCGACCACCCCGAGAGCCTGGCCGACTTCGCCGCCCGCGCCGCGGCGCGGCTGCCCGCCACCGCGCAGGGCATCCGGCTCGCGGGGGACCCGACGGCGACGGTGCGCACCGTCGCGGTGAGCGGCGGCTCCGGCGACAGCCTCTTCGACGCGGTGCGCGCGGCGGGTGTGGACGCCTTCCTCACCGCCGACCTGCGCCACCACCCGGCCTCCGAAGCCATCCAGCACTCCCCGCTCGGCCTGATCGACGCCGCGCACTGGGCCACCGAATGGCCCTGGTGCGAACAGGCCGCGGCGCAGCTCGACGCGATTTCCGACCGCCATGGATGGGGCCTTCGGGTCCATGTCTCGAAGCAGGTCACCGACCCCTGGACCACCACCACCCACCACTCTTCTGGAGCCCCCAACTGAACGCCGCGCCCGCCGACCAGATCCGACTCCTCGACGTCCAGGCCCTCGACGTACGTCTGTCGCAGCTTGCGCACCGGCGCAAGTCGCTGCCCGAGCACACCGAGATCGAGACGCTCATGCGCGACCTCGCGCAACTGCGTGACCTGCTGGTCGCCTCGCAGACCGAGGAGAGCGACACCGCCCGCGAGCAGACGAAGGCGGAGCAGGACGTCGACCAGGTGCGCCAGCGCGCCACCCGCGACCAGCAGCGCCTCGACTCGGGTGCGGTCACCTCCCCGAAGGACCTGGAGAGCCTCCAGCGCGAGATCGCCTCGCTGGCCAAGCGGCAGGGCGACCTGGAGGACGTCGTCCTCGAAGTGATGGAGCGCCGCGAGTCCGCCCAGGAGCGCGTCGCCGAACTGTCCGACCGGGTCTCCGCCGTCCAGGCCAAGGCCGACGACGCGACCGCCCGCCGCGATGCCGCGACCAAGGGGCTCGACGAGGAGACCGCGACCGTCACCAAGGAGCGTGAGCTCGTCGCCGGTTCCGTCCCCGCGGACCTGCTGAAGCTGTACGACAAGCTCCGCGTCCAGCAGGGCGGGGTCGGTGCCGCCCGCCTCTACCAGCGTCGCTGCGAGGGCTGCCGTCTCGAACTGAACATCACCGAGGTCAACGATGTGAAGGCGGCCTCCCCGGACACCGTCCTGCGCTGCGAGAACTGCCGCCGCATCCTGGTCCGTACGGCGGAGTCGGGCCTGTAATGACCCAGCCGCGCCAGCTCGTCGTCGAGGCCGACGGCGGTTCCCGGGGCAATCCCGGGCCCGCCGGTTACGGAGCGGTCGTCATCGACCCGGCGACCGGGGAGACCCTTGCCGAGGCCGCCGAGTACATCGGCGTCGCGACGAACAACGTCGCCGAGTACAAGGGCCTCATCGCGGGCCTGAAGGCGGCGAAGGCGCTGGTGCCGGACGCCTCGGCGGACGGTGCGCTGCGGGTGCGGGTCCGGATGGACTCCAAGCTGGTCGTGGAGCAGATGTCGGGCCGCTGGAAGATCAAGCACCCCGACATGAAGCCGCTCGCGGCGGAGGCCGCCAGGATCCTGCCGGCCTCCGTCGTCACGTACGAGTGGATCCCGCGCGAGCAGAACAAGCACGCGGACCGGCTGGCCAACGAGGCGATGGACGCCGGCAGGCGCGGCGAGCAGTGGGAGCCGTCGTCGTCGACGGCCGCCCTCGACACCCCCCGGCCCTCGACCACCGCCGACCTGCCGCCCGTCTCGGGCCCGCCCGGTGACGCGGCGGCGGGCGCGGCCAGGGCCCGTGCGGCACTGTCCGCGCGCCCGGGAACCGGAACGGCGGCGGAACCGGCCGCGGCAGCCGCGTCCCCGTCCGCCCCTCGGCAGGGCTGGGGTGCGGCGCCCGATCTCGGCGCGCCCGCCACCTTCGTACTGCTGCGGCACGGCGAGACGGCCCTCACCCCCGAGAAGCGGTTCTCCGGCAGCGGCGGCAGCGACCCCGAACTCTCGGCGACCGGCCGCCACCAGGCCGAACTCATCGCCCGGTCGCTGGCTGCCCGGGGCACGATCGAGGAGATCGTCAGCTCCCCCCTGCGCCGCTGCCGCGAGACGGCGGCCGCGGTGGCGTCCCGGCTCGGTCTGGAGGTCCGGATCGAGGACGGCCTGCGCGAGACGGACTTCGGCGCCTGGGAGGGGCTGACGTTCGCCGAGGTGCGTGAGCGCTACGGCCCCGACCTGGACGCCTGGCTCGGCTCCGCGAAGGCGGCCCCCACCGGCGGTGGCGAGAGCTTCGCCGAGGTCACCCGTCGCGTCGCCGCCACCCGCGACCGCCTCACCGCCCGTTACGCGGGCCGCACGGTCCTCCTGGTCACCCACGTGACGCCGATCAAGACCCTGGTCCGGCTGGCGCTCGGTGCCCCGCCGGAGGCCATGTTCCGGATGGAACTCTCGGCGGCGTCGGTGTCCGCGGTGGCGTACTACGCGGACGGGAACGCGTCGCTCAGGCTGCTGAACGACACGTCGCATCTGAGGTAGGAGGCAGGGGCGGGCGGCAGCGGGCGTCCGCGACCGGTGCCCGCCGCGCCGGGAGCGGCCGTCGTGCCCGCGCCCGTCCCCGTCAGCCGCGCAGCGCCGCCGCCTCGCTCGCCAGCCGTTCCACCCGGGCCCAGTCCTTCGCCGCCACCGCTTCCGCCGGGATCATCCAACTGCCGCCCACGCAGCCGACGTTGGGCAGCTCCAGATAGGACGGTGCCAAGGCGGGCGAGATGCCGCCCGTCGGGCAGAACCGGGCCTGCGGCAGCGGCGAGGAGAGCGCCTTCAGATACGCCGTACCGCCCGCCGCCTCGGCGGGGAAGAACTTCATCTCGGTGATCCCGCGCTCCAGCAGCGCGACCACCTCGGACGTCGTGGACACGCCCGGCAGGAACGGCACCCCCGACGCCCTCATCGCGTCCAGCAGTGCGTCCGTCCAGCCGGGGCTGACCAGGAACCGGGCCCCCGCGGCAACGGTGTCGGAGACGTTCGACACGGAGATCACCGTGCCGGCGCCGACCACCGCGTCCGGCACCTCGGCCGCGATGGCCTTGATCGCGTCCAGGGCCGCGGCGGTGCGCAGCGTCACCTCGATGGCCGGGAGCCCGCCCGAGACCAGGGCCCTGGCGAGCGGCACCGCGTCGGCGGCGTCCTCCAGGACGACAACGGGGACGACGGGGGCAAGGTCCAGCACAGAGGAGGTCATGCGCCCCATCTTGCGTGCCCGCAGCATCGTACGCAACGAGTGTTGCGCATGTTGCAATGCGAACTCCGGGATCAGTGGATCTCGGTGACCACGACATCGAGCGACCACGCCCGGCCGGGCCGCGCGGGGGCCTCGGCCTCCACCACGTATCCGAGCTCCCGCAAGGTCTCCACCAGCTCCGCAGGCCCCTTCGGCCGTGCGCCCGCCACCAGCAGATCGCGGACCAACCGCCCCTTCGTCGCCTTGTTGAAGTGGCTGACCACGGACCGCTTCTCGACCCCGTCCACCATCCGGGAGTGCAGAACGCGCACACTCGCCGTGCGCTGTGCCACCTCACCCTTCGGCTTCCAGGCCGCGGTGTACGCGGACGACCGCAGGTCCAGAACGAGCCCGTCCCCGGCCGCCTCCGGCAGGACCTGCGCCATCGGACCGCGCCAGTACGCCCCGAGCGCGCCGAGCCCCGGCAGCTTCACGCCCATCGAGCACCGGTACGAAGGAATCCGGTCGCCCACCCGCACGGCGCCCCACAGTCCGGAGAACACCAGCAACGACCTGCCGGCCCGTCGGCGGGCCGCCGCGTCCAGGGAGGCCAGGTCCAGGGCGTCGTACAGCACCCCCGTGTAGATCTCCCCGGCCGGACGCGTCCCCGCCGTCCGCAGTTCGACGTTCTTCGCGATCTCGCCGCGCAGCCCCTCGCTCAGCCCGAGCACCTCACGGGCCTTCTCCTCGTCCGCGGCGCACAGCTCGACCAGTTCGTCGAGGACCGCGGCCCGTGCCGCGGCCAGCCCCGGCAGCGACAGCGACTCCGGCTTCAGGGGTGCTCCGCGCCCCGACGCGGCCTTTCCTTCGGAGGGCGGCAACAGCACGAGCACGGCGGTTCTCCTTCTTACGGGCAGGCGGGCAGGCGGGCAGGCGGGCAGGCGGGCGGGCCGCGGAGGCCCGCGCCCCAGCGTACGGGGGCGCCGGAGGCCGACCGGAGCCTGTCCGGCACCCGGGATGCCGCCCCGCCCGACCCGCCATACGCTCGATCCATGCCCCGCCGCCATCTCCACATGACCGGGTCGGCCGACACCCCGCTGAGGGCGGCCCTGCGCAAGCTGCGCACCGAACTCGGACTGCCCCACGGCTTCCCGTCCGACGTCCTCGCCGAGGCGGCGCAGGCAGCGGTGGCCCCGGCGGTGTCGAGCCACAAGGACGCGACGGACCTGCCGCTCTTCACCATCGACCCGCCCACATCGGCCGACCTCGACCAGGCCGTACATCTCGAACGCCGCCGTCACGGCTTCCGCGTGCATTACGCCATCGCCGATGTCGCCGCCTTCGTACGCCCGGGTGGCGCACTCGACGCCGAGGCCCACCGCAGGGTGACGACCCTCTACTTCCCCGACGGCAAGGTCCCCCTCCACCCCACCTCGCTCTCCGAGGGCGCCGCCAGCCTTCTCCCCGGGCAGACCCGCCCCGCCGCGCTCTGGCAGATCGACCTCGACGCCGAGGGCGCCGTCGTCGCCACCTCGGTGCACCGGGCCCTCGTCCGCAGCCGCGCCAAACTCGACTACGCGGGCGTCCAGCGGCAGATCGACACGGGCACCGCCGAAGAGCCCGTGGCACTGCTCCGGGACATCGGACGGCTCCGTGAGGAGCAGGAGGTCGCCCGCGGCGGCATCTCCCTCAACGTGCCCGAGCAGGAGGTCGTCGCGCACGACAGCACCTACGGCCTGGAATACCGCGCCCCGTTGCCCGCCGACGGCTGGAACGCCCAGATCTCCCTGCTGACCGGCATGGCCGCCGCCCACCTCATGGCGGAGACCGGGACCGGTGTCCTGCGGACCCTGCCGGTCGCACCGGACGGCGCCGTGGCCCGGCTCCGCCGCTCGGCCGAGGCGCTGCACATCGACTGGCCGCACCACGTCCCGTACGCCCAGGTCGTCCGCTCCCTCGACCCGAGGAAGGCCCACCACGCCGCGTTTCTCCAGGAGTGCACCACACTCCTGCGCGGCGCCGGCTACACCGCCTTCGAACACGGTGAACTCCCCACCCCCGCCGTCCACGCCGCGGTCGCCGACCTCTACACCCACTGCACCGCCCCGCTGCGCCGCCTGGTCGACCGGTACACGGCCGAGCTGTGCCTCGCCGCGGTCGCGGAACACGCCCCGCCCGAATGGGTTCTCGCCGCCCTGCCCGGCCTGCCGAAGGAGATGGCGGACGGCACCAGGCGCGCCAACACGGTGGAGCGCGAGTGCGTCGACGTGGTCGAGGCCGCGCTGCTCAAGGACCGGATCGGCGAGGTCTTCGACGCGTACGTGGTCGACGTGCTGGACCAGGAGCCCACCACGGGCACCGTCCACATCGACGTCCCGGCCGTCGTCGCCCGGGTCGAGGGCGGCACGGAGAAGCTTCCGCTGGGGGAGCGGCTGCGGGTCAGGCTCGCCCAGGCGGATCCTGGCACCGCGAAGGTCCTCTTCGCCCCCGTGTGAGCGCGGCCACGGCGGCGCCCGGGTCATCCGCGTGGAACCGCACCGTCCGCGCCCACCCGCGCTTCCCGAGCGGCCGGACGAACTCCAACGGGGAGTCCAGCTCCACGGTCACCGTCGTCTGACCGCCCACGACGAGGTCGAGCACCCCGTCCGCCTCCGTCCGCACCGGCCCGCCCTCGGGATATCTCCGCTCGACCCGTGCACCGGCCACCGCGTCGGCGGGAACCCGCAGGTCGAACAACCCCCCGTACCGAATGCGCAGCGCCCCGTCGGCGTCCACGACATGCGGCCGGGTCACACACGCGGCGTGGAAGGCGAGAACCAGGACCACCCCGTACACATCGACCACGAGCAGCACCGCGTGCACGACCGGCCACGGGACCAGCAGCGCCAGCATCACCGTCTCGACCACGGCGACGAAGGCCAGACCGTACAGCATCGCGGTCTGCGGCCCGGTGTACGGGACGGCGAGGGCGCCCTCCGGTACACCGTGCCGCCGCCGCAGGACCCACAGCCCGAGACTGTGCAGGCCACGCACCTCGTGCGCGACGAGACGGCGCGCCTTGTCGGGTACGAGGGCACGGAGCGCCGCGCCCATCGCCGCCCGCCGTCCGGCACCGGCCCGCCGCCCCGCGCGCCGGAGCCGCCACAGGGCCATGGCCTCGAACCCGAGCACGCCGATCACCAGCGCCTCGGCGCCGAGCAGCACCGCCCCCGGGATCCGGGCCCCAGCCAGCAGGCAGCCGCCCAGGCCCAGCTCGACCGTCAGCGCGGCGCCCACGGCCCACCGCGCGATCCGCACGCTCATCCCGTCCCCTTCCCCGCCACACGCGCCGCCAGGGCCGCCATCACCCGGCGCACCACCTCGGCCTGCGCGGGCGCGTATTCGTCGAGCAGAGCCTGGCCGAACCCCGCCGTGACCGGCCCGTCGGAAGGGATCGCCGCCAGCACCTCGTCCGGCACGGCGGCGGCCAGGTCGGCGGCGAGCGGGGCGACCCGGGGATCGTCCACGGGCGCCCCGACCAGTGCGTCCAGCCGCTCGTACAGCGCGTTCGCGGCCGGGTCCTCGGCCAGTGGCCTCATCGCGGCGTAGACCTCGCTGCTGATGCCCACCGTGTCCAGGAGCACCAGGTGCTCCCGGTCCTTGGCGGCCGTCGGGGAGTCGGTGGCCGCGGCCGCGCCCAGCAGCTCGGCCAGCGCGGGCGATACGGGCTCGTCGGCGCTCACCGGCCCGTCCAGCAGCCGGGCCAGCCGACGCCGCCGCTCCCGGATCTCGTCCTCCTGCCGGGACAGGTCGGCATCCAACTCGACGATCACGTCGACGAGTTCACGCCCGGAGTCGTCGGCGAGGACATCCCGTACCTCGTCCAGCCCGAGCCCGAGCTCGGTGAGACGCCGGATCCGGGCCAGCACCACGGCGTCCCGCACGCCGTAGGCGCGATAGCCATTGGGCCGGCGTGCGGGCTCGGGAAGCAGTCCGATGTGGTGGTAGTGCCGGATCGCCCGCGAGGTGACCCCGACGAGCGCGGCGATCTCTCCGATGCGCATGGAGCCAGTAGAAACCTTGACGCTGCGGCAAGGTCAAGCGCACACCCCCACCCCTGGGGATCCGGCAACCGCGCTCCCTCCCGTGCCACGATCGAGGGAAGTGGCCCCACCTCACGGACGGCGGATCCATCGATGTCCCAATCTGGCGAGCGACCGAGGATGGGGCGTGACATGACTGCCATGCCGCACGAACCGCTCACGCAGGCGGACGTCCTGCTGGAGGGCTTCCTGGCGCTGGATACGCCGGAGGGCTTCCGGGCCACGCTGCCCCAGGAACCACGTCATCCCCGATGGCACCTTCGCCCCCACCGAGCTGCGTCCGTACCGGGGAGCGGACCCCTGGATGCCGTGCGAGGGAGTGGCCCTCGTCGTCGAGGTCACGTCGACCAAGCCCCGCCGACCGCACGGACAAGCGGCACTGCTACGCCCGCGGCCCCATCCCCCTGTACCTGCCGGTCGACCGCGAGGAGTCCTCGGTGACGCTGTTCAGCGAGCCGGGAGGGGACGACTACCGTCAGCACTGCACGATCCCGTTCGGCAAGTCGCTCACCCTTCCGGCCCCCTTCGCCTTCGACCTGGAGACCGAGGCGTTCGTCTGAGCCACCCCGTCCGGCGCCCCCGGCCGGGCGGGTAGCATGGTCGGCACGGCAGACGAGCCGGGCGGACGGCCGCGTGGGGATCCTCGGATCTCCCCGAGGAACGTCCGGGCTCCACAGGGCAGGGTGATGGCTAACGGCCACCCGGGGTGACCCGCGGGACAGTGCCACAGAAAACAGACCGCCGGGGACCTCGGTCCTCGGTAAGGGTGAAACGGTGGTGTAAGAGACCACCAGCGCCTGAGGTGACTCAGGCGGCTAGGTAAACCCCACCCGGAGCAAGGTCAAGAGGGGCCGTCGCGAGACGGCCCTGCGCGAATGTTCGAGGGCTGCCCGCCCGAGTTCGCGGGTAGACCGCACGAGGCCGGCAGCAATGCCGGTCCTAGATGGATGGCCGTCTCCCCGGCCGCCGCGAGGCGACCGGGCGACAGAACCCGGCGTACAGCCCGACTCGTCTGCCGTCCCGACCTGTGACAGGTCGGGACGGATTCTTCGTTCCGGAACGGCGGGCCCCTTCGCGGTCGCCCTCGGGTGGCAGGCCGTAGGGCGACCGGGCCGGGTTCAGCCGGTACCGTCGGGGTGGAGGACGACCTTGGTCCAACCGTCGTCCCGCGCGTCGAAATGCTGGTAGCCGTCGGGTGCCTGGTCCAGCGGCAGCTCGTGGGAGACGATCCACGAAGGCTTCGCCTTGCCCTGCTCGATCAACGCGCACAGCTGGCGGTTGTAGGCCTTGACGTTCGCCTGCCCCGTGCCCATCGACTGGCCCTTGAACCAGTACAGGCCGTAGTCGAAGGCGACCTCGCCGTCCTCCTTGTACAGCTTGTCCGGACTGCCGGGATCATGGGGCAGGAAGACACCCACGACCCCGATGGTGCCGGTGAACTTCACCGAGTGCACCAGGTTGTTCAGCGTCAGATTCGGGTGCTCGCGCCCCTGCACGTCGTGAGCCTGGTAGCCCACGCACTCGCACCCGCGGTCCGCGCCCAGCCCGTTGGTGTGCTCGTTGACCTGGTCGATCGGTGAGGCCTTGGAGTCGTCGATGGGGATCGCGCCGATCTCCTCGGCCAGACGCAGCCGGTCGGGATGACGGTCCACCACCATCACCTTCGCGGCACTCCTGAGGTTCGCCGACAGCGCCGCCATCAGGCCGACGGGGCCGGCACCGTAGATGACGACGGTCTCACCCGGCTGCACACCGGCGAGTTCGGTGCAGTGCCAGCCGGTCGGGAAGATGTCGGACAGCATCACGTAATCGGTCTGCTTCTCCCGGGCCTCTTCCGGGAGCACCAGACAATTGGAGTCGCCGTACGGAACCCGCAGGAACTCCGCCTGACCACCGTTGTACGGGCCCATCCCCGCGAAGCCGTACGCGGCACCTGCCATCTTGGGATCCACGGGCGTGGTCAGACAGAACGCCGTCAGTCCCCTGTCGCAGTTGCGGCAGAACCCGCAACTGATGTTGAACGGAAGGCAGACCAGGTCCCCCACTCTGACCCGGTCCACACCGTCGCCGACCTCGACGACCTCACCCATGTTCTCGTGGCCCAGGACACGCCCCGTCTCCATGTCCGTACGCCCCTCGTACATGTGCAGGTCCGACCCGCAGATGTTCGTCGAAGTGATCTTCACCAGCACATCCGTCGGCCGCTCGATCCTCGCGTCCGGCACGTCCTTCACGCTCACCGAATGCGGACCGTCGTACACCAGCGCCTTCATGAGTGACTCTCCTTCTTTTCGGCGTTCCGAATCTCGATCGAAGGGATTCACGGCCTGTGATTTCTGTACCTGCGCGGTACCGGCACGAATTCTCGGACAAACCCTCATCGAAAGAAGCGGAGGCGGCGAGAAGAATCACCGTGAGCCGCGCATCGTGCCGGCCGACCTGGTTCCGTCGACTCGCCGGTCGCGGCCTGGAGGCACGGCCCTGCCGGGCAACCCCTTCAAGCGTCCCACCGGGGCACTGCATGTCAACCCGGGAAAGTGCGGTGATCACGTTCTCGTGCGGGAAACACCTGCGACACAGACGCGACAGTCGAACAAGGGGTGATGTGCCGGGCCGCCTCATGGGGCACGATCTTGTTCAGGTGTTCCTGAGGGCTGTCCCGCAACCCTGGCGGGCGCGCGACGACAGCTACGGCACCTCGCCGCGTTGTCGGAACGTCCGCATACATCCGGTATGCGGATGTCCCTCCGCCTTGCGATGCACCGCATCCGACGCCGCGCACTGATCCACCACGGATTACGGGACAACCCTTAGGGAAAGGTTCTCCATGACCGATCGTGCCAATGGAAGACGCGGGTCTCTGCTGGCGGTGAGCGATCTTCACGTCGGGGTGACGGACAACCGTCCCATCACCGCGTCCCTCCGGCCGGATTCGGACGAGGACTGGCTCATCGTCGCCGGTGATGTCGCGGAGCGGGTCGAGGACGTCGAATGGGCACTGCGGCTGCTCGCGGGCCGCTATGCGCGGGTGATCTGGACCCCGGGGAACCATGAGCTGTGGACGACCAAGCACGACCGCGTGCAGCTGCGGGGCCAGGAACGGTACGAGCATCTGGTCGAGTTGTGCCGGGGCCTCGGAGTGACCACTCCGGAGGACCCCTACCCGCTGTGGCCCGGTCCCGAGGGGCCGGTGGCCGTCGCGCCCGTGTTCGTGCTGTACGACTACAGCTTCCGGGCGCCGGGCACGACGACCAAGGAGGAGTCCCTGGCGTATGCGCAGGGCACGGGGGTGGTGTGCACCGACGAGTTCCTGCTGCACCCCGACCCGTACCCGAGCCGTGATGCCTGGTGCCGGGCGCGGGTGGCGGAGACGGAGCGGCGCCTGGCCGCACACGATCCGGAGATTCCGCTGGTCGTCGCCGGCCACTGGCCCCTGGTCCGCCGACCGATGGACGTCCTGACGTATCCCGAGTTCGCCCAGTGGTGCGGCACCGAGCTCACCGCCGACTGGCACCGGCGCTTCAACGTGGCGGCCATGGTCTACGGACATCTGCACATCCCCCGTACGACCTGGTACGACGGGGTGCGCTTCGAGGAGGTCTCCATCGGCTACCCCAGGGAGTGGCGCCAACGGGGCCACCCCAGGGGACTGCTGCGGCGGATCCTCCCGTACGACGAGGGCGTCACCGCGCCGGATCCGGCCGGGCGGACGACATGATCCGGCCGTGGGCCATGGTGGGGCGGTTTCGGTGAGGGTATTCGGACGCCTTGTGGCCCGCGCAAGGCGATGAAGTGGCGCACGGTGTGGCGTATGACTCGGCTGGGGCGTCCGCCGGTCCTCTGAGTGGTCGGTCACGGACGGCTGACCGGCGTCACGCATTCAACTTCGGTCCTCGCATCGGCGGCGGACCGCCGAGAGCAGGCGCCGCATGCCGACCGCATGGCCGCCTTGTTCCTATGACGAGCCGCCGGCAGAGGCCGCCGGTCAGGCCGGGGAAGGCGGCTCGGCTTTCGGCGCGCAGCCGGGATCGGCCCGAGTCGCCGGGATCGAGCCGGAAGATCAGGGCATAGGAGGAGAAGCGGTGGCGGCCCTGGAGGATCAGCTCCTGTCCCGGGACGGCGGTGACGACCCGGAAACCGGGAAACGTCGAGCCTGCTGCGAGGGGCCGTGGCCCGGATGCCGTGCGGTCGGCCGCTCCGACCCGTCTCGCGCAGCCCGCAAACCCGGTGTGTGAGAAAGCCCCGTCCAGCTCTTCGCCGAGGCCGCGCCAGACGTCGTCGACCTCCGCCGCGATGTCCGTCGTGTGCTCATCGATGTGCGGCAACGAGGTGATCTGCATCAGAGCCTCCACCAGGTGTGGTTCGCGAGGACGCGTGCCGCCACCGATCCTGCCCGATGCGGACCTGTGGGACGCGCGATCGTAGCCGCGCGGGACGGTCGCCCGTTGTTCAGGCACCCGTCGTCGCCCACCTGTCGTCGCCGTGCCGTGCCGCGTGGTCCTTCATCGGGGCGCGGCCCGTGGCGGGTGGGTAGGGTGACCCGGCTGCCGATCGACGAGCCGAGGGGCACCCGTGACCTCAGAAGAACACCGTGACACCCGCAGGATGGTCTTCGGCGAGGTGGCCGAGGCGTACGACGCCGGCCGCTCCGGATACGCGGAGCCGATGGCCGCCGAGGTGCTCGCGTACGCGGACCTGGGGGACCGCGGGGCCGTGGAGGTCGGCGCGGGCACCGGCAAGGCCACGGTGCCGTTCGCCGCGCGGGGGGTTCCACTGGTGTGCGTCGAACCCGACGCGCGCATGGCCGAGGTGCTGCGCCGCAACACCGCCGGACATCCGAACGTCCGGATCGAGGTCCGCGACTTCGAGCAGTGGCAACCGGGCGGCCGGCGCCACGGGTTGCTGTTCGCCGCCTCGGCCTGGAACTGGCTGGACCGCGACCGGCGCTGGGACCTGGTGCACGCCGCTCTCGCGCCCGGCGGGGCGACGGCGCTGATCTTCGGCCCGCACGGAATCCATGACGCGGGCCTGCGTGCCGCGCTGGCGGACATCGGGGTCCGCCACGGTGTGACGGGTTCCCCGCACCGATTTCTGGCAAGTGACCTCTCCGGCGGCGAGCCGGGGAGCTGGGACCGGCGCTGGCCGGAGGCGGAATGCCGCCGCGACGGCCGCTTCACCGAGCTGCGTTCGGTCCGGTTCGGGCGGGATCTGCGGTACGGAACCGAGCGGTACCTCCGCCATCTGAACTCGCTCTCCGCCTATCGCGGGCTGCCCGCCGAGAGCCGGGCGCAGGCGCTGGACGAGATCGGCCGGCTGCTCGACGCGCACGGCGGCGGCATCGACGTGCACCAGGTCACCGACGTCTTCCTCGCCCGCGCCCGCTGACCCGGCGCCCCTCCGTCAGCCCGGCGTGCCGGCCCGGCTGGGCACCGACCCCATGGTGCTGATCAAACGCTCGCCCCGGTCCTCGGCCATGTCGAGCGTGGCCAGCACCGCCGGGGTCGAGATGCTCGGCAGCACGTAGTGCAGCAGGACCGAGATCCGTCGGCCCAAGTCCTCGCGCCTGCAGAGGGCTTGGGACATCGCCTGAATGCCCGAGAAGGAGCCGGCCAGCATCTCGGCGGTCTCGCGGGGGTTGACGTGCGGCAGGAGCTCGCCCTGGCTCCCCGCGGCGGTCAGCAGATGTTCGAGCCGGTCTATCCAGGCACGGAACGGGGTGCCCCGGTCGAGCCCCTCCACCGCCTGGTCCATGGCCAGTCCGACACTGGCGCGCACCAGCGGTTCATTGCGGAGCCGGTGGGCGAGCAGCATGCCCTGATCGACCAGTTCCTGAAGCTTCGTCAGTTGCGGGGGCGGTGGATCGCTGTTCAGTTGCACATCCATCACCCCGAGAGCCAGGTCTTCCTTCGAGGTGAAATGGAAGTAGAGCGCACCCTTGGTGACACCCGCGCGCGCGAGGATTTCGCTGATGGTGGCGCTGCTGTAGCCGCGTTCATCGAAAACGGCGGCGGCCGCCACCAGGATCGACCGTCGAGTCTGGATCGCGCGCGCCTGCTGTGCCATCAGCTACGAGTCTCTCTCAGTCGTGGCGTGGTCAGCACCACTGGGATATGGCTGGATAGGAAAACCGGACTGTCAGTATCTTACTGCGGGGGCTGCCTGCCCTCCCGGTATGGATCCTCTGGGAGGAAAATTCATGGTTCAGCTCACCTCGCACAGTGCTTCGTTCTCCGTGGAGGGTGCCGGGTCCGCCGAATCCACCGGGATCCCCGGAGCGGAGGGGGCGGCGTCGAGGGGGAGACGGGCCGAGGCGGATCTCCTGGGGCCGCTGGTCCACCGGTCCGATGGCGAGGACATCTTTCCCACCGGCTGGACCCGGCAGACCGAGACCCAGTTCTCGGTGTCGGCCCGCTGGCCACACGCGCACCGCTTCTTCGCCCCCGTGTCGGGCCGCCATCAGGACCCGCTGCTGATCGCGGAAACCATGCGTCAGACGACGATGCTCCTGGGGCACGCGGCGTTCGACGTCCCGGTGGGGGACCAGTTCGTGATGTGGGAGCTGGCGTACGTCTCCGAGCCCGGTCAGCTGCTGGTGGGGGAGGCGTCCTGGGACATCACCGTGGATGTGTCCTGCTCCCGGATCCGGCGGCGCGGCCGGAGCATCGGCTCCATGCACGTCGAACTGCTCCTGCACCGCCTCGGCACCGTCCTCGCCAGCGGCGGCGGACGTATCAGCTGCACCTCGGCCAAGGTGTACGGCAGGCTGCGGGGCGACCGGCAGCACCTCATCGGTGCCCCGATACCCCTCCTGCCCGCCGTCGCGCCGGGCGAGGTGGGCAGGACCGATGAGCGCGATGTCGTCCTGGCGCCGACGTCGCGGCGCAACGTCTGGCAGCTTCGGCTCGACTCCGCGCATCCGACGCTCTTCGCCCGGCCCAACGACCATGTGCCGGGCATCCTGCTGCTGGAGGCGGCCCGCCAGGCGGCCGTCGCCGTCTCTCCCGGCCGCTACTTCCTCCCGGTTTCGGTGCGGACGGACTTCGTCCGGTACGTGGAACTCGACCGCCCGTGCTGGGTCGAGGCCCGGCCCGTGCCGGCCGGCGACCGCGCGGCGACCGGGGTGCGGGTCACGGCGACACAGGACGGCGAGACGGTCTTCAGCTGCATCCTCGAATCCCCGGACCCGCGGCACGATGCGGCGGGCGACCGGGGGAGCCTGCGGGACGACCGGCAGAATGACCCGTCATGACATCGCGCATACTCATCACCGGAGCGACCGGTTTCATCGGCGGCCATGTGGTGGCCGAGGCCCGGTCCGTCCCAGGTCTCCGGCTGCGTCTGATGACGCACCGGACCGCCCTTGCCGCCCCCACCGGGCCCGACGCCGAGACGGTGTACGGGGATCTCGCCGATCCCGCGACGCTGCACGGCAGTTGCGAGGACGTCGACGCGGTGATCCACTGCGCCTCCTCGATCGGCGGTGACGAACCGACCGCCCGGTCCGTAAACGATCAAGGAACTCGTGCGCTGATGGAAGAGGCGGCCCGCTGCGGGGTCGCCCGGATCATCCATCTGAGCACGGCATCCGTCTACGGCCGGGGGCCGTTCACCCGGCTGCGGCCCGGACAGGCCGAGCCCGCCGCGGCCTCGGCCACCAGCCTGACCCGGGCCGCCGCCGAGCGGCACGTCCTCGCTGCCGGCGGCGCCGTCGTGCGCCCGCACATCGTGTACGGGGCCGGGGACCGGTGGGCCGTGCCCGGACTGGTCGGGCTGCTCCGGCGGCTCTCGGCCGGTCTGACCGGGTGCGAGGCGCGGCACTCGATGATCGACGTCCGGTCGCTGGGGAGGGCGCTGCTGAGTGCGGCGCTCTCCCCGAAGGAGACGGCGGGGGTCTACCACGTCAACCATCCCGAACCGGTGAGCTGTTCGCAGCTGCTGTCCACGGTCGTCGACGGGCTGCGGCTGCCCTGGGGAGCCACGGGCGTCGACGTGGACACGGCCCGTGAACGGCTCGCCGGTGTCCCGTACGCCCTGCACCACCTCGGCATGCTCGCCGTGGACCACTGGTTCACGGACGAACGGGCCGGCCGGGACTTCGACTGGGAGCCGGGTGAGGGGTTCACGACCGGGTTCGCCCGGCACGCCGCGTGGTACCGCGGTCACCTCGGCGGGTGACCGCCCGCGGGGCGTGACTGCGTCACTCCCCGATCCGGGTGCCCGTGCCGCTCACCCGCACCCGGGCGTCGCCCTCCCGCAGTTCGACCGTGAGGGTGCCGGGACGGCCCATGTCCTCGCCCTGGTGGAGGGTGAGGACCGTGGCGTCGGCCACGAGTCCCAGGGCGCGCAGACAGGCACCGAAGGCGGCCGCCGCCGCACCCGTGGCGGGGTCCTCGACCACACCGCCGACCGGGAACGGGTCGCGGACGTGGAAGACGTCCGGCGCTGCCCGCCACACCAGCTGCAGGGTGGTCAGGTCCAGCCGGTGCATCAGGGCTTCGAGGCGCGCGAAGTCGTAACGGAGGTCGGCGAGGCGCTCACGCGTCGCGGCGGCCAGCACCAGGTGGCGGGCGCCCGCGTAGGCGATCCGGGGCGGCAGGGCCGGGTCGAGATCGGCGGCCGGCCAGTCCAGGGCGGCGAGCGCCTCCGCCAGGTCGTCCGGGGCGATGTCCATGACGTCCGGTTCGACGCTGGTGAGGGTGGCGCGGAGTTCGGTGCCCTCCTGGGTGACGGTGACCGGGACCGTACCCGCGGGGGTGCTGAACACCAGATCGCCGGGGCCGTCGCGCTCGGCGAGTGCGAGCGCGGTCGCCACGGTGGCGTGGCCGCAGAACGGGACTTCGGCCTTCGGGCTGAAGTAGCGGATCGTGTACCCCCGGGCGGCGGGCGGCTCCTGGTCACCGGGCTCGTACCGCCCGGTCAGGAAGGCCGATTCGCTGTAGCCCAGCTCCGCCGCGACGGCGAGCATCGCCGCGTCGTCGAGGCCGGACGCGTCGAGGACGACCCCTGCCGGATTACCGCCCTCGGGGTCGGCGGAGAAGGCGGTGTAGCGCAGGATGCCGGTGGCTGAGTTCTGGGTCATGCCGAAGGTCAACCCCGCCGCGGCCCGGGGCATTCCCGGCCGGTGGGCCGGACGGGCGCCCCGGGCCGCGGTCGCCGGGCTCGGAGCCTGTCGGGTGACCTCCGACCGGGGGACGCGCCCCAGCACGCACGCTTCCCGCGTTGTCGTCGGTCGCCGACGCTCCGCGTCGACTCCCTCCTCCGCCCCGGAATCGCACGCACCGGACCGCGTCCGCCATCCGGTCCGAGGTCACCCGACAGACTCTCAGTGGCAGTTCTTGACGCCCTTGTCCGACCTGGTCCAGGAGCAGGAGTCCTGGAGCTTGCCGTTCGGCTTGATCAGCCGGGCCTTGTCACCGGTGTTGTTCCAGACGTACGAACCGCGGTTCCAGTAGACGTGGCCCGACCCGTTCCTGCCCTTGCCCGTGTGGACCTTGACGGTCTTGCCCGCGCCGACGGTGTAGCTGCCGAAGGTGTACGTGTAGCCGGTGTTGTCCTTGAGCTTGTACCCCTTGAGCTGCAGCTTCGACTTGCCGTTGTTGTGGATGTCCACCCACTCGGCGTTGAGGGAGGCGTTGGTGCGGGTGTCCTTGCCGGGGCTGTCGTACTGGATCCTGCCGAGGTGCAGCCCGCCCTTGTGCGAGGCGGCCGAGGCCGGGACCGTGAGGAGCAGCGAGCCGGCCAGGGCGGTGGCGGCGGCCAGGGCGAGCGGTGCCGCGGTGGGTATGCGCATGCTGTGATCCTTGCGTGGAGTTCCGGTGAAGAACTGTGAGCATAAGGGCAGCGCACGCCTGTTCGGCCGGAAAGGGCGCAATCCGGCCGGGGTGCGGTCGTCGGGCGGCAACCGTCCGCGCCGGGCGCTCGGTTCGGGCGGATCCGTCAGCCGCGTCCCACGTACGGCATGGTCGTCGCCAGGATCGTCGCGAACTGCATGTTCGCCTCCAGGGGCAGCTCCGCCATGTGGAGCACCGTCCGGGCCACGTCCGCCGTCGCCATCACCGGCTCCACCGCCAGTTCGCCATTGGCCTGAAGGGTGCCCGTCCGCATCCGCTCGGTCATGTCCGTGGCGGCGTTGCCGATGTCGATCTGGCCGCAGGCGATCCGGTACGGACGGCCGTCCAGCGACAGCGACTTCGTCAGGCCCGTCATGGCGTGCTTGGTCGTGGTGTAGGCGACCGAGTGGGGGCGCGGCGCGTGGGCGGAGATCGAACCGTTGTTGATGATCCGGCCGCCCTGCGGGTCCTGCGCCTTCATCAGCCGGTACGCCGCCTGCGCGCACAGGAACGCGCCCGTCACGTTCACGTCCACCACCGCGCGCCAGTCCTCCGGCGAGACGTCCTCGACCGGGACGGAACGCGGGCCGAACGTGCCCGCGTTGTTGAAGAGCAGATCGAGGCGGCCGAAGCACTCCCGTACCGAGGAGAAGAGGGCGGCCACGTCCTCGGGGCGGGAGACGTCGGCGGGGACGGTGATCACCCGGGCGTTCTCCCCGGCCAGTGCGGCGGTCTCGGCGAGGGGTTCCGGGCGTCGGCCCGCGAGTGCCACCGACCAGCCGGCGCCGGTCAACGCGAGCGCCACCGCGCGGCCGATTCCGGAGCCCGCGCCCGTCACGACCGCCGTCTTCGAGTCGTTCAACAGTTTGTTGCTCATGGCGCCGCAGCGTACGCCTTCGCGTTCCGCGGGTCGCGTGGGGCCACATGGGGTCAAGAAGGTGTGCGGGGCGGCGGGTTCGCGCTTCGGGCGGCGCACGATGATGATCATGGTTCCCGTCCTGTATGCGCGCTTTGCCTCGTGGATCCATTCCTGCCGCGTTCCTCATCCGCGCGACGTCAGGGCGACGCGAACACGACAATCGTTCGATGTGCTGGACCGGTGGACTTTCCGAGCACACCACCAGCCAGGGGAGGGACAGATGACGTACTCATCGCACCAGCAGGAGATGCGCGACGCCGCCAGGCACGTCGGACGCCGCCGTTTCCTCACCGTCACCGGTGCCGCCGCCGCGCTCGCCTTCTCGGTCGGTCTGCCGGCCGCGGGCACCGCGAGCGCCGCCGAGCTGGACGCCCGGAGGATCAGCGACGACCCGTTCACGCTCGGCATCGCCTCCGGCGACCCGCTGCCCGACTCGGTCCTGCTGTGGACGAGGCTCGCCCCGCGACCGTACGAGCCCGGCAGCGGACTGCCCCGGGCCCGCGTCCAGGTGCGCTGGGAGCTCGCCCGCGACGAGCGCTTCTCCCGCATCGTCCGGCGCGGAACGGCCACCGCCCACCCGGAGTTCGACCACAGCGTCCACGTCGAGGTCAAGGGCCTCGAAGCCGACCGCGTCTTCTACTACCGCTTCCGCACCGGGGCATGGACCAGCCCCGTCGGCCGGACCCGCACCGCGCCCGCCCGCGGCGCCCGCAACAGCGCCCTGAGCCTGGCCGCCGTCTCCTGCCAGGCCTACCACGACGGTTACTTCACCGCGTACCAGCACCTCGCCCGGGAGGACGTGGACGTCGTCTTCCACCTCGGCGACTACCTCTACGAGTACGCCGTCAACGCGACCGGCGGCGCCCGCAACCACACCGACCACACGCTCCCCGCCCACTTCGACAAGGAGACGATCACGCTGGAGGACTACCGGCTGCGGTACGGCCTCTACAAGTCCGACCCCGATCTGCGCGCCGCCCACGCCGCGCACCCCTTCGTCGTCACCTGGGACGACCACGAGACCGAGAACAACTACGCGGGCGACATCCCCGAGAACGGCGTCCCGCCCGAGGAGTTCCTGCTGCGGCGCGCCGCCGCCTACCGGGCGTACTGGGAGAACCAGCCGCTGCGCACCCCGCAGCGCCCGACCGGTCCCGACATGAAGCTCTACCGGCGCCTGCACTTCGGCGCCCTCGCCCAGTTCGACATCCTCGACACCCGCCAGTACCGCAGCGACCAGGCGTACGGCGACGGCTGGCAGAAGCCGGGACCGCAGTCCGAGGACCCGTCGCGCACCATGACCGGCGCCGCCCAGGAGCGCTGGCTGCTCAGCGGCTGGCACACCTCGCGGGCCACCTGGAACGTCGTACCGCAGCAGGTCACCTTCGCCCGGCGGCGCGATGTGCCCACCGACGCCTACAAACTGTCCATGGACGCGTGGGACGGCTACCCCGCCTCCCGCGACCGGGTCCTGAAGGGGGCCGAGGCCGCCGCGATCCACAACCTGATGGTGCTGACCGGCGATGTGCACGTCGGCTACGGCTTCGACCTGAAGCAGGACTTCGACGACCCGTCGTCCCGCACCGTCGGTACGGAGATCGTCGCCACGTCCATCACCAGCGGCAAGGACGGCTCGGACAGGCCCGGCAGCTGGAACAACCAGATGCGGGCCAATCCGCACATGAAGTTCTTCAACGGCCGCCGCGGATACGCCGTCATCACGCTGGGCCGTGAGCGCGCACGCGCCGACTACCGCACGGTGTCGGCCGTCACCACACCCGGCGCGCCCGTCGCGACGGCCGGATCGTTCGTCACGGAGGTGGGGAACCAGGGCCTCACGCCCGCGTAAGAGGTTCTGCGAGCTCCTCCGAGGCCCCGCGCGCAGAGGTCCCGGTCAGCCGAGGTCGTCGGCCGGGTAGCGGACGCCGATGCGGTCACGCACCGCGTCGAGCGTCCGCATCACGGCCAGGGAACCGTCCAGCGGCACCAGCGGCGACTCCGTCTCGCCCGCCCGCAGCGCCTGCGCCACCTCCGCCTGTTCGAACTGCATCCCGCGCAGCCCCGCGCCCGCCGCTCCCGCCGTGAACTCCTCCGGCTCCTGTCCCGGCCGGTGCAGCACGAAGCGCTCCGGATAGAAGAAACCGTGCGGGAAGTCGATCCGTCCCTTCGTCCCGGTGATCGCCGCGGTCACCGGGGTGTCCCCGACGATCGAACAGTTCAGCAGCGCCGAGGCGCCCGCCCGGGACCAGCTCAGCAGCATGGCCGTGTTCAGATCGACGCCCTCCGGGGAGAGCAGCGCGTCGGCCTGCACCCGGTCCGGCTCGCCCAGCAGCAGCTGGGCGAACGACACCGGGTAGACCCCGAGGTCCAGCAGCGCGCCACCGCCCAGCGCCGGGTCGCGCAGCCGGTGTCCGGGGCCGAAGTCGCCCGCGAAGCCGAAGTCGGCCTGCACGGTGCGGATATCGCCGATGGCGCCGTCCCGGACGAGCTCCGTCATGCGCCGGATGACCGGGTTGCAGTACGTCCACATGGCCTCCATCAGGAAGAGACCGCGGTCCCGGGCGAGCTTCACCAGCTCACCCGCCTCCCGCGCGTTGAGCGTGAACGCCTTCTCGCACAGCACGTGCTTGCCGGCCTCCAGGCAGAGGGCGGCCGCCTCCCGGTGCGCCGAGTGCGGCGTCGCGACGTACACCACGTCGACCTCGTCGTCGGCGGCGAGAGCGGCCCAGCTGCCGTACGCCCGGGGTATCCCGAACCGCTGCGCGAACGCCTGCGCCGAGGCGTCCGTACGGGATGCGACGGCCACCACCTCCGCGTCCGGCATCGCCCGCAGATCCTCGGTGAACGTCGCGGCGATGCCGCCGGTCGCCAGTACGCCCCAACGCACGGACCTGCTCATGCCTGTCATGACTGCTCCCCAAAAAGGTCTCGACCAGTGCGGCTGAGCTGAGAGCATAGAGGCGGATTCAATGACATGGAGATGAGAATGCCGGAGAGCGGCGCAAGCCGGGCCCAGCAGGAACGCACACACATATCGACCACCGGGACCGGGGCCGAGGAGCCCGCGGCCACCGGCGCACCCCCCGGGAATCCGGCCGCCACCGAAGCGGCCCGGCGCACCGGACTCCTCGTCACCCTGGTCCTCGGCGGCCTCACCGCGCTGCCGCCGCTCTCCATGGACATGTACCTCCCGGCGCTGCCCGCGGTCACCGACTCCCTGCACGCCTCCGCCGCGACCGTCCAGCTGACCCTCACCGCCTGCCTCACCGGCATGGCGCTCGGACAGGTCGTCGTCGGACCGATGAGCGACCGGTGGGGGAGACGCCGTCCGCTGCTCCTCGGCATGATCATCTACGTCGTCGCGACCGCGATCTGTGTCTTCGCCCCCACCACGGAACTCCTCATCGGCTTCCGTCTCCTGCAGGGTCTGGCCGGTGCGGCGGGGATCGTCATCGCCCGCGCGGTGGTGCGCGACATGTACGACGGCGTGGAGATGGCCAGGTTCTTCTCCACCCTGATGCTGATCTCCGGCGTCGCGCCGATCGTCGCCCCGCTGATCGGCGGCCAGGTGCTGCGGTTCACCGACTGGCGGGGGATCTTCGCCGTCCTCACCGTCGTCGGCGTGGCCCTGACCCTGATCGTCTGGAAGTGGCTGCACGAGACCCTGCCGCCGCAGGACCGGCACACCGGCGGCATCGGCGACGCGCTGCGCACCATGCGCGGGCTGCTCGCCGACCGGGTCTTCACCGGCTACATGATCGCGGGCAGCCTCGCCTTCGCCGCCCTCTTCTCGTACGTGAGCGCCTCGCCGTTCGTGGTGCAGCAGATCTACGGAGCCTCGCCGCAGACGTTCAGCCTGCTCTTCGGCATCAACTCGGTCGGCCTGATCGTCGTGGGCCAGATCAACGGCAAGGTGCTGGTCGGCCGGATCAGCCTGGACAAGGCGCTCGCCTTCGGCCTCTCGGTCATCGTGCTGGCCGCGGCCGCACTGCTGCTGATGACTTCCGGGGTCTTCGGGGACGTGGGGCTGGTACCGGTGGCGGCCGGTCTCTTCGTGCTGATGTCGGCTATGGGGCTCGCGATGCCGAACACGAACGCGCAGGCCCTGATGCGTACGAAGAGCGCGGCCGGGTCCGCCTCCGCGCTGCTCGGCACGTCGTCGTTCCTGATCGGGGCAGTCGCCTCGCCGCTCGTCGGGATCGCGGGCGAGGACACGGCCGTCCCGATGGCTCTCGTGCAACTGGTGTGCGCGGCGGGCGCGATGGCCTGCTTCCTGGGGCTGTGCCGGCCCTGGCAGCGGGCGGCGTAGCGGGGTCAGCCCCAGGTGCTGCCGCTGATCAGGTCCGGCCCGAGGTGGCGGGAGACGACGGAGGCGAGCGCCGGTACCGCGCCCTCTTCGGACGCGTGCTTGAAGGTGTGGACCACGCAGGTCCGCACCGGGTGCGTCGGCCCGCCGGGGTCCGTGTGCTCGTCGGCGGACAGTGGCCGGTGCTGCGGGCGTGCCAGGGCGAAGCGGACGAGCATCGTGCGGTGGTCCTCGTAGCGGAAGTACTCGGTGATCGCCCGGTTGCCGAAGTCCATGTGGGCGAAGGTGACGGCGATGTCCTCGGCGCCGTACGGAGCGGCCCGCAGCGCCGGCGGTACGTCGAGGACCGCGTCCCCGGCGGCGAGCAGCCGGGCCTCCTCGTGCGACGAGCGCCCACGGCACTCGGACCAGGCGCTCGCGCGCCGGATCGACCACGAGGCGCCCGAAGGCCTCGGGTGGAAGCAGAGCCGGCTCCGCGGGCGCGATGAAGGTGTCGGTCCAGATGCCCATGCCCCGTTCTGGCAACGGGGCATGGTGCCGCGCGAGCGTTTTTCCGTACGGCCGGACAGGACCTGGGGTCCTTTCGTCCGGATCGGCCCGGCGCGATCCGGACGGGAGGCCCTAATGGGCGCTCGGGTAGCCGATCAGATGCGGGCGGTCCTTCTCGTCCGTCCAGTGGAACAGCCCGACACCGTCCGACGTCACCTCGCCCGGGACCAGTTGGTTCGAGGGCAGGGCCCCTGTCGTGCCGCTCCTGATCGCGACCGCGACGGGGGTGCCGCCGCCGGCCAGTACGTCCGCCGCGTTGCGGGCGTTCGCCGCGCCGTACGCGATGCCGTCGTCGTTCACCGACGCCAGCGTCAGCGGCTTCGTGCCGTCCGTCCCCTCGAAGCAGAAGCCCCGCTTGGTCAGCAGGTCGAAGGCGAGCGGCCCGGCCACCAGGAAGTTCCCCGAGGGCGCGGAGACGAGCTGCGGGTACTGGCCCGGCTTGATCGCGGGCTTGCTGCACTCCACCGAGGCGAGCGGCTTGCCCGTCTCCACGTCGTGCACCGTCCACAGGTCGTGGGTGGTGGCGCGCTTGGCCCCCTTCGCGAGCTGCCACTTCGCCAGCACCATGCCCGGGATCACCGAGGTCGGGATGCCGCTGAGCCGGTCGGTGCCCTTGGGGGCGACATCGCGGCTGAACCAGCCGCCCTGCACCCAGAACTCCTTGGCCCCGGTGACGAGAAGGCCCTTCTCCGTCATGCCGAGCACCTCGGTGAGCTGCTTGCAGCTCGTGCAGCCCTTCGGGTACTTGAGCGCGGAGGCGGCGACCGTGGACACCCGGCCGGTCACCGGGTCGACGACCGCGCTGTTCGTCCGGCCGTCGCCGATGAGGATGCCGGGGCCGGTGGTGGAGACCGTCGGCACGGAGTTCCACGGCACCTCGACGCGTCGCCGGGAGCCGTCCTGCACGTTGTAGACGTCCAGCGAGACGATCGTGTCGGCGGGGGTCAGCGCGTTCTCGCCGACCTTCCCGTACGCCCATGTCACGAAGTACTCGTGGTCGCCCACGGTGACCGGGACGAGCTTCGGGAAGTGCTGCGGGGACGGGGGCCGCCACGCCTCCCCGTGCCAGCCCGCCTCTCCGGTCTCCGAGTCGATGGTCCGCAGCTGGTACTTGCCCTCCGAGACCCGCGCCAGGTAGGCGAGAGCGCCCGTCGTCCGGGAGATCGCGTAGTCGGGCGAGGTGCCGATGAGCTCCCAGCCGCGCTCCGGCGCGAACACGGAGGGAACGGTGAGCCGCGTCACCGCGGACGCACTCGTCCTCACCTGCTTCTTCGACTTTTCGGAGCTCTTCTCACCGCTGCCGCAGGTGGCCAGCAGAAGAAGCATGGCAAGCAGGAGAACTCCGCCGACCAGAACCAGGCGCACGATCTTCTGTCTCATGGTTTCCCTCGATGGGCGATCCCGACCTCGCGCCGGTCAGCGTAGCAACTGGCGCAGGGCTCGCGGCAGTTCGCAGGCATTGTGGTTCACCACCGGTGCCGGGCCGGAAGCGGGCGGGTGGCCTGCGCCTACAATTCGTCGGTGAACGCCACCCTCTCCACCGCGGAAGCCCTGCGCACGGCGCTGGCCGGACTGCTCGACGGGCTGCCGCCCAAGCAGGCCGCCCAGGCCGTCGACCGGCTCATCGCCAACTACCGCGGGACCACCCCCACCCACGCCCCGGTGCTCCGCGACCGCTCCGACGTCGCCGCGTACGCCGCGTACCGGATGCCCGCGACCTTCGAAGCCGTACGGGCTGCCCTCGCCGCGCTCCAGGAGGCCGCCCCGGACTGGTCGCCCGCCACGCACACCGACATCGGCGGCGGTACCGGAGCGGCGAGCTGGGCCGTGGCAGGGACCTGGGAGGGGCCGCGGACGACCGTCCTGGACTGGGCCGAGCCCGCACTCGCCCTCGGCCGTGAACTGGCCGCGCTCTCCGGCATCCCCGGCCTGCGCGCCGCCGAGTGGCGCCGGGCCCGGATCGGCGCGGGCCTCGACCTCGCCCCCACGGACCTGGTCACCATCTCCTACGTGCTCAAGGAACTGACCGCGGACGTCCGCACCGGCCTCGTCGACACCGCGGCGGCCGCGGCACGGGCGGTCGTGGTGGTCGAGCCGGGCACCCCCGACGGCTATGCCCGGATCATCGAGGCCCGCGACCGGCTGATCGCCGCCGGGCTGAAGGTCGCCGCCCCGTGCCCGCACGACGACGCCTGCCCCATCGAGCCGGGCACGGACTGGTGCCACTTCTCGGCCCGGGTCAGCCGGTCCTCGCTGCACCGGCAGGTCAAGGGCGGCTCGCTGCCGTACGAGGACGAGAAGTTCAGCTATGTCGTGGCGACCCGTTTCGGGACGGAGCCCGTCCGGGCGCGGGTCACCCGCAAACCGCAGATCCGCAAGGGGCAGGTACTGCTGGACCTGTGCACCCGTGACGAGGCGCTGCGCCGCGCCACGGTCACCAAGCGGCACGGCGAGCTGTACCGGGCCGCCCGGGACATCGCGTGGGGCGACGCGTGGCCGCCGCACGACGCGGGCCGCTCCGGCGACTGAGGGCCGCCGGACGACCGAACCGCCGGACGGGCCGGCTACCCGCGCAGTTCCTGAGTGCAGCACTTCACGCTGCCGCCGCCCTTCAGCAGCTCGCCCAGATCCATCGGCACGGGCTCGAAGCCGCGTGCCCGCAGCGGATCGAAGAGCCCCGTGGCCGCCTGCGGCAGCAGCACATGGAGCCCGTCGCTCACCGCGTTCAGGCCGAGCGCCGCCGCGTCCGCCTCCCCGGCGATCAGCGCGTCGGGGAAGAGCCGCGCCAGCACCGACCGGCTGCCCGGCGAGAAGGCACCCGGGTAGTACATGATCTCGTCCCCCGCCTCGTCGAGCACGCACAGCGCCGTGTCCAGGTGGTAGTAGCGCGGGTCGACCAGGTCGAGCCCGATCACCGGGCGGCCGAAGAACTCCTGCGCCTCGTCGTGCGAGAGCGGGCTGGACCGGAAGCCCCGGCCGGCCAGGAGGTACGACGCGGTGACCGCGAAGTCGCCCTCGCCCTCGTTGACATGGGCCGGTTCGTGGATCTCGGTGAAGCCGTTGGCCCGGAACCACTCACGATGGGCCTCCGCCTCCTCGAACCTCTCCCGGTACGCGAACCGGGCACCCAGGACGCGGCCGTCGACGACGGTGGCGCCGTTGGCGGCGAAGACCATGTCGGGCAGGTCGGGCCGGGGAGTGAGCAGCTCCACGGTGTGCCCGAGGGTGCGGTAGCGGTCGCGCAGGTCCTCCCACTGGGTCTGGGCCAGGGGGAGCTCCACGGGCTTGCTGGGGTCCATCCAGGGGTTGATGGAGTACGTCACCCTGAAGTGGGCGGGAGCGCACATCAGGTAACGGCGGGGTGTGGCTTCACGAGGCAATGAAGGCTCCTCACGAACACGGCAGGGGTGGCCTGCGGGGGACTTTGCACGGGTGTGTGCGTGAGCCCATGGTCCGCTCTCCGGGGCCGGTTGTGCAGTGATCCGATCGGGTGGTTCCCGACGATGATGAGACGATACGTATCGACTCGTGCCGCTGCTAGATTGACCGGCATGGCAGAGAACAGGCCGCCCGACTCCAGCCGCCGCAGCGAGAGCTCGCGCCGCGCGATCCATGACGCGGCTCTCGGCCTGGTCGGTGAGGTCGGCTACCCCAGGACCACCATCGAGGCCATCGCCGCACGGGCCGGCGTCGGGAAGCAGACGATCTACCGGTGGTGGCCCTCCAAGGCGGCCGTCCTCCTGGACGCCTTCGTCGCCCTCGGCGACCGGGCCGCCGAGCGGAGCGGTGGGGGCGAGGCCCAGGGAATTCCGGACACCGGTGATCTCGCGGCCGACCTCAGGGCCGTGCTGCGGGCCACCGTCGACGAGCTGACCGACCCCGCCTTCGAGGCGCCGACCAGGGCGCTGGCGGCCGAGGGGATCGTCGACCCGCGGCTCGGCGCCGAATTCGTCCAGAAGCTCCTCGACCCGTCGCTCCGGCTGTACGCCGCACGGCTGCGCGCCGCGCAGGAGGCGGGCCAGGTGCGCGCCGACGTCGACCCGCGGATCGCCCTGGAACTCCTCGTCGGACCGCTCACCCACCGCTGGCTGCTGCGGACCCTCCCGCTCACCCATGCGTACGTGGACACGGTCGTCGACTACACCCTGCGCGGGTTGACACCGTACGGAGACGCACCCGTCATTTCATGACAAGAAGCGTCATATCGCCCAGCTCATGGCGCTGTCTGCCGTACCCCGCTTCGGGACTCCGGCCACCCGAGGCGCAGGATGGTGGGACGATGGACAGGGGCAACGCAGAGGTAAGGGGATAGATGGGCGCCGATTTCGGCCGTTATCGCGGCTCCGAGAGCAAATTTTCCCAATGGCTTCGCCGCCGACCCAGACCGCAGCAGCGCGAGGTCGACGACACCGCCCGGGAGGCGCTGCTCCTGGCCGTCGCCGAGGCCGGAATGCCGATCGCGCCCGCCGCCCACCCGGTCGGCTACCGATGTTCCTGTGAACGCATCGGCTGTCCCACTCCCGCCCGGCACCCCATCTCCTTCGCCTGGCAGACGCAGTCCACCACCGACCGGGCCCAGATCGAGCGCTGGGCACGCAGCCAGCGTCAGGCCAACTTCATCACGGCGACCGGCATGATCCACGACGTGCTCGACGTCCCGCTGTCCGCGGGCGGCCAGGCACTGGAGCGGCTCCTCGCCGCGGGCATCGACGTCGGCCCCGTCGCCCGGTCCGGCGACGACCGGATGCTCTTCTTCACCGCCACCCGTGGTACCCCCGAGGACGAGGACGAGTGGTGGCCGTGCGAGCTGGACTGCCACCCCGAGACCATGGACGAGCACCCGGGACTGCGCTGGCACTGCCGCGGCAGCTACGTACTCCTGCCGCCGGCCAGGCTTCCCGGTGAGCTGGACGTGCAGTGGGTCCGGGGGCCGGAGAACCCGCTGCCCGATCCGCTGACGCTGCTGGAGACGCTCACCGACGCGTGTGCGCAGTACGCGGACGCGGCGGACCAGGGCGATCTCGACCAGGGCTCGGTGGCGTGGCCGATGAGCCGCTAGTAGTGCTTGGTCATGTTGGTGCGGGGTCTGGCATGTTGCGGTGACAGGTGGGGCAGGCGCCGGTCCAGATCGCGAGGAGTATCTGCAGCTC